>JAIBDK010000260.1 GCA_024679435.1 Gammaproteobacteria bacterium
CCGTATTATCCTCTGAAAAAAATCTCTTAGGAAAGAATAATCTATAAATTAATCTGATTCTGCACGAATAAATCCGGATTCGAATTCAGTGTATAAGGCTGTTATAGCGATTCAGTTTAAACTAATCTTCAAGCAGTTCGCTCGTCAACTACCGATAAAACAAGACTCAAACATCCAACAATGAAACATAATTATGATTCCCTGAATCAGGTTGCCGGCCTGAATCATGTCGCACTCTCTCCAATCTCTTTCCTGCAACGTGCGGCAGACGTCTATTCAACCTGTGACTCTATTATCTACGGACAACGCAAATATAACTGGAAAGAAACTTCCAGAAGATGCCGCCAGCTTGCCTCGGCACTCAACAAGTTAGGGGTTGAAAAAGGTAGCACGGTAGCCATGATGGCGGCGAATACACCAGAGCTCGCCGAGGCGCATTTTGGTGTTCCCATATCAGGCGGCGTGTTAAATGCCATTAATACTCGACTCGACGCCGACACGGTGGCTTATATTCTTGAGCACGGAGACGCAAAGATACTAATTACCGACACACAATTCTCAAATGTTATTTCTGCCGCGTTGGCGAAAATGGAGAACCCGCCCCTGGTCATCGATATCGTTGACACCCAATCCGAGGCACCGCAGGGTGCCGGCATAAAACTGGGCGCCATTACTTATGAAGACTTACTGAAAACCGGTGACCAGAACAGAGATTGGGGCCTGCCCGACTCGGAATGGGATGCACTTACCCTGAACTATACTTCAGGCACCAGTGGAAGACCTAAAGGCGTGGTCTATCATCATCGCGGTTCTTATTTAATGTCCATGGGAACGGTGGCCGCCTGGCAGATACCAAAACATCCAAAATATCTCTATACCGTTCCTCTTTTTCATTGCAATGGCTGGGGGCATGTATGGACAATGGCGCTGATGGGAGGAACACTGATATGTAATCGGGCAGTCACTGCGGAAAAAATATTTGGTGCCATTCGCGATCACAAAGTAACTCATTTTGGTGCCGCTCCCATCGTTCTGGCCATGTTGGCCAATGCTCCCGATGACATCAAGTATACCCCCGACCACACCGTTCAGGTAATGACCGCGGGTGCACCACCACCCAGCAAAGTACTGGAAATTACTCAAAAACTAGGTTTTAACGTCATTCACGTTTACGGATTGACGGAAACTTATGGCCATGTCGTTTTCTGCGACTGGAAAGAACAGTGGAACCAGCTAAGTATTGAAGAACAGGCCGAAATTAAATCGCGGCAAGGCGTCCGTTTTCCAATGATGGATGCTGCCCGGGTAATCGATGTAAATACCGGAAAGCCTGTCGATGCAGACGGCACAGCAATCGGAGAAATTGTGTTGCGGGGCAATCCGATAATGAAAGGATATTACAAGAGCCCTGAAACAACCCGGGAAGCTTTCAAGGATGGCTGGTTTCATAGTGGTGATCTCGCGGTGGTGCATTCGGATGGATATATTGAAATCAAGGACCGCCTTAAGGACATAATTATTTCCGGAGGGGAAAACATCTCTTCCATTGAAGTCGAATCGGTTCTTTACAAACATCCCAAAGTCGCTGCTGCTGCCGTGGTGGCTAAAGCCGATGAAAAATGGGGAGAGACGCCATGCGCCTTTGTTGAGCTCAAAGCAGGAGAACAGTCCACCGAAGAAGAAATCATCGCTTTCTGCAAAGAGAACATGGCAGGATACAAGAGACCAAAACATGTAATATTTATTGAGCTCCCCAAAACGTCCACTGGAAAAATACAAAAATTCCGACTCCGCGAACTAATCGCAAACGGTGAAACCTAACCGGCTGGCTTTGCTCACAATATTCTCAGCGTGTTGACTCAGAGATACCGCTTAACAAACCTGATATCAAATCAAATTACCAGAATACAAAATGACTGAAATTAAAAATGTCGCAGTCCTCGGTTGCGGCACCATGGGACTGGGTATCGCCGCAATATGTGCCAATGCCGGGTGCAAGGTGTTACTGCTTGATATGACCAAAGAAGCCTGCGATAACGCTCTTCCAAAACTGCTGGCGGGGCGCTCTCCGGTCATAGAGGACGAATCAATTTTGCGTAACATCAGCACAGGATCATTTGAAGACGATATGCATCTTCTCTCTGAATCACAGTGGATTTGTGAAGCGGTCATCGAAAATGTGGCTATTAAACGTGAAGTCTTTCTCAACGCCGATAAACATCGTAGTGATGGTTCGATCATTTCAACCAATACGTCAGGAATACCCTTAAGGGATATCTACACGGACATGCCAGCCCGTCTTCAACAGGACATCGCAGTGACTCACTTTTTTAACCCGGTTCATATTATGAAACTGGTAGAAATAGTACCAGGCGTTAATACACGCCCGGAAGTAGTTACTATTTTGGCTGATTTTCTTGGCAAAACTCTCAACAAAGGCGTGGTCTACGCTAAAGATACGGTTAATTTCATCGGCAACCGAATTGGCTGCATGTGGATAAACACCGGGGTACACATGGCAGAAACCGCTATCATGAACAGAGACCTAACCGTTGAAGAGGTCGATGCCTTACTCGGCGAGCCCATTGGATTGCCGCCCACAGGTTTATACGCCCTTACTGATTTAATCGGCATTGATGTTATGCACAACGTCAATAAAAATATGGATCAAAACCTTCCCGCGGGTGATTTTAGTCGACAATTTGTTGCCCTGCCCCCTAGCATACAGGCAATGTATGATCGCGGTCAGCTTGGAAGAAAAACCGGCGGAGGCTTCTATAAATTGAATCGACATGAAGATGGAAGTAAATCTATGGAGATCTATGATATTACCGCCGACGAATGGAGATCCGAACTCCCTGCGGAGTTATCGGTGCACGAATCATCGTTTCAGTCCCTGTTTAATTTGAACAATCCGAAAGGACATTTTGTCCGGGAATTAATGTCCGCCACGCTTTGTTATGCTGCGGATCTGGTGCCCGAAATCGCTGATGATATTGTAAACGTAGACAGAGCCATGCGCTGGGGTTTTGCCTGGTCAAAAGGTCCATTTGAGCTCATTGATGAGTTAGGTGCTAACATGCTAATTGATCACATAAAGGAAAATAAACAACACGTTCCAGCGATGCTAAGAGTTTTAAGCGAAGCCGGCGCATCCAGTTTTTACAGAAATCATGGGTCAGAATATCTGGGTATAGACGGAACATGGCATCTCGTTCCCGCCGAGTAAAACCCCGCTTCTCTGATTGGTAAACGCGTACGTGATAAAACCGGCGCGACAACTAGACTATCCCTCTTTTGCAGACCTGGAGGCTGTGGCCAGGAAAAAACTGCCGCGTTTTATTTGGGATTATCTGTATTGCGGGATGGGGCATGGGGATGCTGTTCGAAGAAATCAGCAAGCTCTGGATAAGATCAAACTGAACCCTGACCGTATTGCATCCAGGGATGACATCAGCCTTGAAACAACATTTCTGAGTAAAACATACTCTGCACCTTTCGGCGTTGCGCCGGTTGGACTAGGAGGAATGGCATGGCCGCTGTCTGCAGAATTTCTGGCACAAGCAGCAAAAGAGGACAGGATTCCGTTTTGCGCTTCCACATTCGCCATGGCAAGCCTGGAAACATTGAGAGAATGTGCCGACGAATATGCGTGGTTTCAATTGTATTTGCCTAACCAAAGGAAAATTGAAAACGATATTCTTCAACGTGCCCATGATGCAGGTTATCAGAACCTTATAATTACCGTGGACGTGCCGCATGCTATGCGTCGCGACCACGACATACGTAACGGTTTCAGTATACCCGTGGAGTGGAACCTGCAAAACTTAATTCAGATCGCTACCCATTCCCGCTGGGCATTCTCGATGGCGCGTTCAGGGTTTCCACTATTTGAAAATCTTATCCGGTACGTTCCCAGCAATCTGTCCAGTAACGACTCACTGGACTATCTTGGAAAACTAACCGTTGGGCACGTTACAGAGAATACTCTGGAGAGATTAAGAAAAAACTGGATAGGAAACATTTTAGTAAAAGGGGTTTTAGGAGTAGAAGATGCACTGATCTGCAAAAACACCGGAATGAATGGCATTATCGTCTCCAATCATGGTGGCCGTCAGTTAGAAGCGGCACCTGCACCTGCAGATATTCTTCCCCAAATTCGCCAAGCCGTAGGGCCAGACTACAGTTTGATCG
>JAIBDK010000014.1 GCA_024679435.1 Gammaproteobacteria bacterium
CAATTTCGGTTGTTGACGGATACGGTTTACCATGCGGATCTCGCTCAGGCTTATCTGCATTCAATAAGAAGAAAGCTGTATGTTAGCGAATGGCGGGTAGAAGATTATTACTCCGATAGTTCCAGCAAACTGAGCGCAGGTCAGAAAGAGCAATGTTATTTTTGCATTCCCTTAACGGCACCCGTTCAGGTTTCGGATATCAGGGCGATTCTAGGAGTTGAGAGATTCGATCGTGCGTTCGAAAACCTGGAAAGGGATGTTCATTTGCTGTTGGGGCGAATTGTCAGCAATCTCCAGAAATCAGACAAGCCTGGAGTCGCGCCGAATTCTATTGAGATGTTTCGTGCCGGATTCTATCGTAACCGGGGAGCCTATCTGGTTGGTCGATTCAATTATCCTGACGGAAGATGTCGTCCTCTAATTGTTGCTTTATTAAACGGCAAAAAAGGTATTTATGCGGATGCGGTTATCAACAGTTCGACCTATGCCCATAATATGTTCAGTTCAACGTTGGCAAACTTTCACGTGAATAACGGCCACTATCATGAGATTTGTAGATTTCTGAAAAGTATTATGCCGATGCGCCCCCTGGGATTACATTATTCAACCATTGGTTATAACCATCTGGGTAAGGTGGCAGTGATGAATGAGATTGAGCACGAGATAAAAAGCAGTGGTGAAGTTTTTTCTGTTTCACCGGGTACTCCGGGAACTGTGGCCATTGGTTTTACAACCCCGGGCTCGGCATATCACGCTAAGGTTATACGCAATGTGCCCACAAAAAATTATAAATGGGATAAATTTCACGGCATCAACGCGGTGCTGGGAAAATATACTCAGGTGCATGATATCAATCGCAGTGACAGTATGCTCGACAGCATTATTTTCTACAAGGTGCGATTACCCAAATCCTGGTTTAGTGAGGAGCTTTTAGCGGAGCTGCTGGGATTCGCCCATCATAGTGTCGAAGAAGATGAGGATACGCTGTTGTTTCGCTATCTTATTGTCCAGAGAAAACTGACTCCGCTGCCGGTTTATTTGAGAACCGCCACAGATCGACAAGCGGAGACGATTATGATAAATCTGGGCTACTGTATCAAGAATAATGCCGCCGCCAATATTTTTAACAAGGATCTTGATGCAAGAAATTATGGGGTTACTACTTACTCTAAAGTTTATCTGTATGATTACGATGCAATCGAGATTCTGGGCGATGTTAAAATTCGTACTAATCTTGACCGAATGGACGGTGAGGAAGATATCCCAGACTGGTATTTTGAGGACGGCTTTGTTTTCTTACCCGAAGAATTACCCAGTGGCCTTTGCCTTGCTGACCGCTGGTTGAGAAAGATTTTTGAAAATCGCCATCATGCACTTCTGACGATGGACTACTGGACAGAGATGCAGGATCGTTTGGCTCGTGGTGAAGTGCCCAGGGTTAGCGTGTACCCGGATAGCGAGCGTATTTCATCGCATTAAATGGGTCTTTAATGGACGACGGTTTAGGTGCTAGTCCCTGTAGGGATTGATCAGGCTGCCAACGCCTTCGATCGAAACCTCAACATCCCAACCGTCCTTAAGCGCGCCCGCGCCTAAAGATGTGCCGCAGGCAATGATATCTCCAGCTTCTAGAGTCATATCACCGGATATTTTGCTGGCAATTTCCCGTGGTGAAAATATCATGTCACTTACCGGGTAGTTTTGACGCTCCTGAACGTTCTCTCCTTTAAGAAAGGTTTTAATGGTTAATGTGTCGGGTTCGATGTTGGTTGCGATGGTCGGGCCGAAAACTCCGAATCCATCAAAGTTTTTGGATCGAATCCAGTGCGCAAAAGCATCTTCGTTAAACAGATATTCCAGCGCAGTAACATCATTGATGCAGGTATATCCAAAAATATAGTCATCAATATTTTCAACGCTGATCTGTTTACAGGTTTTGCCAATCACGATGCCGAGCTCGCCCTCAAACAAAATTTTACCGGAACATATTTTTGGCTTTTTGATGGTTGCGCCGGCGGGTGCGAAGGAGTTGGCTGTTTTGGCAAAATACCAGGGGTGGCCTGGCATGGGTAGATTGTTTTTTTCAGCGGTGGCGTGAAAATTATTCCACAAAGCCAACATCTTGGTTGGTGTGCAAGGCGTCATGATTTGAACATCGCCAATACTCAGACGTTGATCCGTTGGAATTGGATTATCAAACATATTCCCTTTGTGGATTGAAATAGCCTCGTTCTCAAGTGTTCCAAAGCCGAATTGATTATTATGTTTGAATCTGAGCCAGTGAGCCATTGTGTTTCTCTTAATTAATTAAATCTTATGAAGTTAAATTACGGTTTTAAAACGAGAGATTTCTGGTATACAATATACCAAGCCAGTGATAAGGTGATTTTATTCAGCTTTTCCACAGAATACAGTAGGCAGTCACGGTGCCCTCGTTGCGGATATTATAAGTTTTAACCGTGTTAATTGGAAAGATTTAAACATGCAGGCAGTGCTTCTTAAAGATTTTGGTGGGCCAGAGGTAATGTATCTGGGTCAGGCGCCTCAGCCAGAGATGCAGGATGGACAGGTGTTAATTAAGGTTCATGCAACATCAGTGAACCGCCCGGACATCGTGCAGCGCCAGGGTAATTATGCGCCTCCAAAGGGAGATTCAGAGATTCTTGGCCTTGAAGTGTCTGGAGTTGTTGAACAGGTTTGTGAATCTGAAACTCGATGGAAGCCGGGTGATCGGGTTTTTGCATTGATTGGTGGTGGTGGATATGCTGAGTATGCTGTTGCCCACAGCGGTCATATTATGGCAATCCCGAATCACATGTCTTTTGCTGAAGCGGCCTGCATTTGTGAGACGTATTTAACCGCATATTTAAACGTATTTTTACTGGGTGGTTTGGCCGACGGGCAGACGGTGTTACTTCATGGTGGTGGTGGCGGTGTCAATACCGCGGCAATACAGTTGTGCAGGGCGCTGTGTAACGATGTTCAGATTATCGTGACCGCGTCATCCGGGAAGGTTGAGCGAGTGATTGAGCTGGGTGCTGATTTCGTCATTGACTACACCGATGAATCGTTTGCAGACCGGGTAAAGGAAATTACTTCTGGTGCCGGAGCGGATATTATACTTGATCACATTGGAGCCTCCTATTTCGCTCCTAATATGAAATGTCTCGGAGTGGGTGGCCGTCTAGTGGAGATTGGCGTAACCAGTGGTATCAAGGCTGAATTAAATATTGCGCTGATTATGGTAAAACGCCAGCAGATTATTGGCTCGACATTGCGACCTCGAAGTGTTGATGAAAAAGCGTCCATCATAGACAGTTTTCAGTCTAACGTCATGCCGTTGTTTGAACAGAGTGAGATAAAACCGCTCATATCGCATCGCTTCCCGCTCGAAGATGCTAAGCGGGCTCATGAGTTGATGGAATCGAGTCAGCATTTTGGGAAAATTGTTCTTGAGATTCGTTCTTGATATCTCAACATTCACCTGACCGTTATTAATGAAATGGCTTTAATATGAAAATTCATGAGTTCCAGGCCAAAAGATTACTGAAATCCGCGGGTGTCAACGTTCCTAAAGGAGAGCTGGCTAGCACCCCGAACCAGGCTTGGGAAATCGGCGATAGGTTAAGTGGTCAGACCGGGGATGATACGTGGATGGTTAAGGCGCAAATCCGGGCCGGTGGACGAAGTCTGGGCAGGATGGCAGATGGAAAGCCGGGAATCAGGAAGGCAACCGGACTTGATCAGCTCAGGGATTGCGCAAAAGACATGATTGGTCGTGCCCTGGTGACTGAGCAAACGGGCGCCGAAGGATTAGTTGTGAAGACGGTATATGTTGAGCAGGCAATGCAGATTCAAAAAGAGATTGGTTTGAGTCTGTTGGTGGATCAGCAAAATAGGCAGGTTGTTGCTTTAATTTCTGAAAACGGAGGTGTGGAGCTGGAGCTGGCTGCGCAGACAAACCCGGATTCAATTCATAAAGTCACTGTTGGAGTTGATAAACTTATCGATCAAGAGCAGCTGACGCGTATTTATGAGCGCCTCGAACTGGACGAGTCGCAACGGATAGACTTTTTCACAACATTAAGTCGCGTTGTCGAGTTGTTTTTTTCCAAGGACGCATCACTGATTGAGATTAACCCCTTGGGATTCTGTTCTGGAAAATGGGTCGCTCTGGATGCGAAAATGATGTTCGATAGTAACGCGCTCTATCGTCAAAAGGATATTGCGGACATCGAAAAACGAGATGGCCCGGATGATCACCGACAAGCAAGCTTTGATGGATTTAACTATCTGACGATGGAGGGTAATATTGGGTGTCTGGTTGTGGGTGCCGGATTGTCCATGGCAACTATCGATTCGATTCGACACATTGGTGGTACTCCTGGAAATTTTCTCGACCTGCCTCCGGATTCCAGAGTTAATCGTGTTGTCAGTGCGCTGGATCTATTGCTAGAGAATTCGCAGCTGAAATGCATTCTAATCAATGTGTTCGGTGGTGGAATTATGCGCTGTGATACCGTGTCAGACGCAATTATGCTTGTTCATAATAGTAGAGGAATTGATATTCCTCTAGTGGCTCGGCTCGCAGGCACCAATGCCGAGCTTGCAAACAGAAGGTTGAGAGAAAGTATGTCAAACGTCCATCTGGCGAAGAACCTTTCAGAAGCGGCTCAACTATCGGTAGCTTTGGCTGCAAAGCAAGACTCAAATATCTCAGAACACGGTACCGATTCCATATTGTCCCGAGTCACCTCCGCGTTTCGGTGATTCTGAGGAATCGCCAGTGGCTAAAAATCCTGAGGACCTGCAACAACTACCGCATTATTCAATTCAGACTTAGGAGAAAATATGTCTATTCTGATAGATAAAAATACTCGCGTTATGTGCCAGGGAATTACCGGCAATCAGGCTAGTTTTTATGTGGAGCGCGCTATTTCATTTGGGACCGAAATGGTTGCCGGAGTCAGGCCAGGAAAAGGGGGTATCAAGTATCTGGGATTGCCTGTCTTCAATACTGTGGCTGAAGCGCGGGCAGAATCCGGGGCAAATGCTTCGGTTATTTTTGTGCCGAAATCTACAGCAGCAGATGCAATTATCGAATCCATTGAGGCGGAAATGGAATTGATTGTCTGTATTACCGAGCATATTCCAGTGTTGGATATGGTGCGGGTCGCCCATGTGTTGAAGGACTCGAAATCACGGTTAATAGGCCCGAATACGCCGGGAATTATTACCCCTGGAGAATGCAGAATAGGAATTATGCCCGGTGAGATTTTTCGCAAAGGTTCCGTTGGCATCGTTTCCAGATCCAGTACGTTAACTTATGAGGCAATCGACCAAACCTCTGCTGAGGGTCTTGGTCAATCCACAGTGATAGGGGTGGGTGGAGACCCGGTGCATGGCATGGGCTTTGTGGAGTGCCTAAAGCTCTTTGGTGATGATGACAAAACTCAGGCAGTCGTTCTAATTGGGGAAATCGGCGGTTTTGAAGAACAGAAGGCTGCTGAGTATCTTCAGTCAGTTCGCTATGGAAAGCCGGTTATCGCTTATATTGTGGGTCAATATGCACCAGACAATACCCGAATGGGCCATGCCAGCGCGATTATAAAAAACGAATCTGGCACTGCCGAAGAAAAAATGAAAGCGCTTAAAGATGCCGGTGTTTTCGTCGTTGACTCCCCACTGTTACTGGGCGAGCAGGTGCGACAGACTCTGGAGTCCAAAAGCTAAAGTCTTGTTATGAGACCTAACCTGTAATTGGTATTTTCTCGCGCGCTTTACAAAGTTGAGAAATAGGACTATTCTTTGCTCTGGCATTTTGTATACCAGATGTCAAAGTTTATAAACTTTCACACTCTAAGGAGGACTTAGATGCGTAATACATTAAAAAAATACACAAAAGCGATATTGCCTGCAGTCGTA
This sequence comes from Gammaproteobacteria bacterium, assembly GCA_024679435.1. Taxonomy (GTDB): domain Bacteria; phylum Pseudomonadota; class Gammaproteobacteria; order Arenicellales; family Poriferihabitantaceae; genus JAIBDK01. Next base: position 5,926 of record JAIBDK010000014.1, read on the forward strand.
GCGATTTCAACAGCTTTTGGTGTTACCGGAACTGCTCAGGCAGACTGGTCGCCGAAAAAGCCTATTGAATTGATCATTATGGCTGGTGCAGGTGGAGGAGCAGATCAGATTGCTCGCTTGCTGCAAGGTTTAATTGAAAAGAAAGATCTTTCAACTCGACCTTTTATTCCCATTAACAAGCCGGGTGGCTCTGGTGCGGAAGCATTGCGTTACATGCAGGACAAGGCTGGTGACGACCATACTGTTCTGGTAACCCTAAACAGCTTTTATACCACCCCTATCATTCAGGAAGGTATTGGCGTAGATGTAACAAAATTTACTCCTATTGGTCGCATGGCTCTGGATAATTTTCTGTTGTGGGTGAATGTTGATCAAGCCGGGATTACCGATGTAGACAGTTATGTTGCAGCAGTAAAAGCAGCCGGTAAAGGCTGGAAAGTTGGTGGTACAGGGTCAGGGCAAGAAGATTCTATCCTGACTGCGATGATGGAAAATCACTTTGGTTATGAAGTCACTTATATTCCCTTCCCCGGTGGCGGAACAGTAGCCAAGAACCTGGTAGGTAACCATATCGATTCCAGTGTTAACAATCCAGCTGAGCAAAATGAGTTTTACCGTGCCGGGAATACTAAGCCGTTGGTTCAGTTCACTGCTGAAAGACTGCCGGCTTATCCTGATATCCCTACTGCAAAAGAGCTGGGTCACAACCTGGAATACTACATGCAGCGGTCTATTAACGGGCCTCCGGGAATGTCTGCAGATGCGCAGGCCTGGTACATCAATCTGTTTGGTGAGCTATTTAATTCCGAAGAGTGGCAGACTTTCTGCGTAGAAGATGGTCTGGCATGTGAAGAGTACCTGAGCGGAGATGCATTAGGTGCCTACCACGTCACCGAAATTGAAAAGCACAAAAATCTGATTGAGTCAGTAGGCGCAGCTGCGATTACCGGCGAGTAAACATTCAGCTTATTAGCTTTTAGTAAACCTAGTAGTAATCGAGTAGCAGGGCATGAAAAACTGTCCTGCTACTCGAACAGCAGGAAGATTTGATAATCAGTCGAATTCATAAATCTTCAGAAGAAGAAATATTACCTCAGCGATAAATAACCATGACTGTTCGAACAGCAGAATTATTGACTGCCATAATTTGTGCGCTTTGCTCTATTGGATTAATGCTCAAAGCCAACGAGCTTAATATCGGCTGGATTGACGGCAGAGGACCCGGATCGGGTGCCTGGCCTTTCTGGCTGTCTGCGGGTATGTTGTTCGCATCCCTGCTGACGATGTTTCGTTGGTTCATCGGTGCAACTCCGGAATCGCGCTCCACAGAACTCTTTATTACCCGTGACCGGTTGATGATAGTGAGTATCTCTGCGGGGTCGATATTGTTTCTTCTGGTTGCTACCCATCTGGTTGGAATTTACGTGGCGCTCGTCTTGTTTTTGTTGTTTTATCTCAGATTTGTTGGAAGGCATACATGGTTGCTAACCACCATTTTAATGATTGGAATCCCTGTATTTGTGTTTTGCCTGTTTGAATGGGCATTAAAAATTCCGTTACCGAAATCATTTACCGAGCCCATGTTTTATCCAATTTACGATCTTATGTATTCGTAAAGTGTGAATCTAAACCTGGAAAAATAAATTGTTTAAAAGAGATCCAGAGAGAAGGTAATTATAGTGGAATCAATACTTACACTGCTGAGCGCCGGAATACTCGAAGCGCTCGAACCATTAAATTTTGGAATGATCCTGCTGGGCTGTACGATCGGGTTGCTGGTAGGTGCGATGCCCGGGCTAGGTTCTGTAAATGGTGTGGCAATATTGCTACCTATCACTTTTCTGGTTCCGCCGACCGCGGCCATTATTTTTCTCGCCGCCATATATTACGGTGCGATGTATGGAGGGGCGATTAGCTCTATCACGCTTGGAATTCCCGGTGCCTCAACTGCCGTTGCGACGGTGTTTGACGGCAGACCGCTGGCTCAGGCAGGCAAGGCTGACAAGGCGTTAACTGCCGCGGCCATTGCATCATTTATAGGTGGGACGATATCAATCGTTCTGTTTACCCTGTTTGCACCGCCACTGGCGGCGTTTGCACTCAAGTTCGGGCCACCGGAAGAATTTGCATTGATGGTGCTCGCGTTTGCCACATTTATTGGGCTTGGTGGCGATGATATACCGAAGACGATTTTTTCGATTCTAATCGGTCTTGTGCTGGCGACGGTCGGGTTGGATATTATATCTGGTCAACCGAGGCTCATTTTTGGTGACATCTCCGGTTTCTTGCACGGCGTAAACTTCCTGGTTCTGGCCATCGGAATTTATGGTATCGGAGAAATGCTCTGGACACTGGAAACCACCAAGGGTGAAGTGACGGTTCATAAAGTGAAGATGTCGATCAAAGCCATGATTGATAATTTCAGAGATGTGAAGTCTTATATCGGAACGACCACTCTGGGATCCACTATTGGTTATTTTGTCGGCACGTTACCTGCCGCCGGCGCAACCCCGGCTTCGCTGATGTCTTATGGCCTGGCAAAAACGTTTTCTAAGGATCCGGAAAGCTTTGGTAAGGGGAATATATCCGGAGTGGCTGCCCCTGAAGCAGCAAACAATGCGGCTTCAACGGGATCCATGTTGCCTATGATTACGCTGGGTATTCCGGGGTCTCCCACCACCGCGATACTGCTGGGCGGCATGATAATATGGGGTTTGCGTCCCGGGCCATTGTTGTTCACTGAACATCCGGATTTCGTATGGGGATTGATTGGTTCTCTTTACATCGCTAATTTCGTGGCCGTGGTCATCAATATTGCTTTTATTCCAATTTTCGTCAGAGTTCTTACTCTTCCGTTTACGATCCTTGCGCCAACTATTTATATCCTTTGTATTGTTGGAGGGTATGCACCCACCCAAACGATGCATGATGTCTGGTTGATGTTTCTGTTTGGCGTGGTTGGTTATTTGTTGCGCAAGCTGAATTATCCGGTTGCTCCAGCGGTTCTTGCCATCGTCTTGGGGCCGCTGGCAGAGCGCTCTCTTCGACAATCGCTGCTTGCCTCTCAGGGAGATATGTTCACGTTTGTTGAGCGTCCGATATCTGGTGTGTGTATATTTCTGGCCCTGGTGCTGGTGAGTTATCCGCTGATTAAAAACTTCCGTGCCAGACGAAGTGCAAAAGCTGCGTCACAGAGCTAGAAACGGGATTGCTTTGATCATGATAAAAATTTCTGAAAAAAGGTAATAGGCAGAATTTAATGTCGGTAGTTAAGCTTGACCCCATAGAAGCTCAACCAGTTCTCAAAGACAAGGTTTACGATGCGCTTAGAGAAGCAATATCCGAGATGGATATTTATGGGGGGGAAGAGCCTCCACGGCTGGATGAACGCATGTTGGCTGAAGAGCTGGGAGTGAGCCGGACTCCAATTCGTGAAGCAATAATGTGCCTCGAACGAGAGGGTCTTGTGGTTAGCTATCCGCGTCGCGGGGCGTATGTTCTGCGAAAAACCAAACAGGAGATACTTGAGATAATCGCTGTATGGGCTGCGCTGGAAGGCATGGCGGCAAGAATGGCGGCAGAGAATGCATCCGATGAACAGATTGCAGAAATGCGCACAATGTTCGCAACTTTCGATGACAGTAAAGAAGCCAGAGCTCATATTGATGAATATTCCCAGAAAAATATTGAATTCCATCAACGTTTGATGCAACTCAGTAAATGTGGTCTGTTAATTGATATTGCCGATAATCTCTTTATTCATATGAGAGCTATAAGAAGGAAAACTATTGGTGAGCGCGATCGTGCAGCAGAATCGATTATTGACCATATGAGAATTATTGAGGCCATTGAATCTCGCGATGCGACCAAGTCGGAAAGGTTGGTTCGTGAGCATGCCATGTACCTGGCAGATCATGTTAAACAATACGTGGACTATCTAGAATGATGCCTGCTAGTCCCAAATAATCAGATAAATAATTATATATATCACCGAGGTTTAAAGAATGAACAATGCAGCTGATACAGCAACAGATACTCTTGCAAGGAAAGATAAAAGCGGGAGTGTGATCTCCGGTGGGCATCTTGTCGCAAAAGCACTTAAAAACGAGGGGGTTGACACGATCTTCACGCTATGTGGCGGACATATTATCGATATCTACGATGGCTGTCTGGACGAAGGCATTCGAATTGTCGATGTTCGTCATGAGCAGACCGCCGCTCATGCTGCTGATGGGTATGCTAGACAGACCGGAAAGCTGGGTTGTGTGGTCACCACTGCCGGCCCGGGTTGTACGAATGCGGTTACCGGTGTTGCCACTGCGTTTCGCTCCGAAAGTCCAATATTGCACATAGGCGGTCAAAGTTCGCTGAGTCAGCATAAGATGGGATCACTTCAGGATCTACCCCACGTCGATATGATGACACCGATTACCAAATTCGCGTCCGGCGTGTTTTCTACAGAAAGAGTGGCAGATATGGTTTCTATGGCCGCAAGAGAGTGCTTTAACGGGGCTTACGGACCGTCTTATCTGGAAATTCCTAGAGATATTCTGGATCGGGAAATTCCTGTCGAATCTGCGGTAATTCCGGAACCGGGCTCATATCGAGCTTCGGTAAGATCCATAGGTGATCCTGCGGACATTGAAAAACTTGCTGATATTCTGGTTAAGGCAGAACGTCCTGCGGTATTGTTTGGTCAGCAGGTCTGGGCCAGTCAGGGTCAGAATGAAGCGATAAGCTTTGTTCGGTCACTGGATATTCCCGCATATATGAACGGTGCCAGTCGGGGCATGCTACCTCAGGGTGATCCTCACCATTTTGATCGCACCCGAAGCGATGCTTTTAAGAATGCCGACGTGATATTGATAGTGGGAACGCCTTTTGATTTCCGCATGGGTTACGGAAAGCGTATTTCTAAAGATGCCACTCTTGTTCAGGTTGATCAGAGCTATGCTACCGTGGGTAAGAATCGTGATATTGACCTGGGTATTGCGGGTGATCCCGGCGCGATACTGGCTGCGGTGGAACAGGCGGCCTCTGCACGGATTGATGATGGAGCCAGAAGTTCGCGCCAGTCCTGGATGCAAAGTTTGAGAGATATAGAAGCGAATAAACTTGAGAAATTAATGCCTATGTTCACGACGGACCAGAGTCCGATTCATCCATATCGGCTAGCCTATGAGATCAACGAGTTTCTTGATGAAGATACGATTTATGTTGGTGATGGCGGCGATATTGTCACCATTTCGGCTCAGGCGGTCAGACCGAGAAATCCGGGTCAATGGATGGATCCCGGTGCATTGGGATCGTTGGGTGTAGGGACCGGGTTTTCCATGGCGGCCAAGCTGGCACATCCTGAAAAGGAAGTTGTTTGTCTTTATGGAGACGGTTCATTTGGAATGACTTCTTTTGATATGGAAACAGCACAACGTTTTGGTGCCCCTTATCTTGCAATCGTTGGTAATAATTCTCATATGAATCAAATACGTTACGGGCAGGTGGCAAAATATGGTCAGGAAAGAGGCAATGTCGGTAACAAGCTTGGTGACATTCCATTTAGCAAGTTTGGTGAAATGATTGGCGGGTATGGAGAAGAGGTTCACGAGGCTAAAGATATACAACCGGCTCTTCAAAGAGCAAGGGAAGCCATTGCCAGTTCTGGAAAAAGTGCTGTCGTAAATGTCTGGGTCGATCCGGATGAGTATGCCCCGGGTACCAAAGCCCAGACCATGTACAAATAACCTATCTAAGACTACAACACGACTTTTTAGGAGCAGCAAATAAATGAAAGCACTTGAAGGTGTAAAGATTCTCGACTTCACCCATGTTCAGTCAGGCCCCACCTGCACGCAACTTTTAGCATGGTTTGGTGCGGACGTTATCAAAGTAGAAAGACCGGGTGTAGGTGATGCAACCCGCAAACAGCTGGTTGATGTAGAGGGAGCTGATTCTCTTTATTTCACAATGTTGAATCACAATAAACGGTCACTTACTTTGAATTCGAAAAATGAGACCGGTAAGCAAGTGCTCGAGCGTTTAGTGAAGACTTGTGATGTGATGGTTGAGAATTTTGCGCCAGGTGCGCTGGATCGGATGGGGTTTTCCTGGGAACGGATTCAGGAGCTGAATCCTCGAATGATTATGGCGTCTGTTAAGGGCTTCGGCCCTGGCCCCTACGAAGATTGCAAGGTCTATGAAAACGTCGCACAATGCGCCGGCGGTTCTGCATCAACCACTGGTTTTCTGGACGGGCCACCCCTGGTGACCGGTGCGCAGATTGGTGATTCCGGAACAGGACTACATCTGGCCCTTGGTATTGTTACTGCACTTTTTCAACGGGAAAAAACCGGTCGTGGGCAAAAAGTTTTGGCTGCTATGCAGGACAGTGTTCTTAATTTAAGTCGAGTTAAATTGAGAGATCAACAACGCCTTGAGAAGGGTCCGTTGACCGAATATTCGCAGTATGGTGAAGGTATTCCATTTGGAGAAGCGACACCGAGGGCGGGTAATGATTCGGGCGGTGGCCAGCCTGGGCGAATTTTGAAATGTAAAGGTTGGGAAAGGGATCCTAATTCGTATACTTATTTCATTACTCAGGCCGCTGTCTGGCAGCAGATTTGCGATGTGATAGGAGCACCGGAATGGAAGGAAGACGAGAACTATGCAACACCGCCTGCGAGATTGCCAAAACTAAATGAAATCTTTGGGCGCATAGAGCAGTGGACGATGACCAAAACCAAGTTTGAGGTAATGGATATTTGCAATCCACTGAACATTCCGGTCGGTCCAATTCTTTCGATGAAGGAGCTTGCCGAGGAGCCTTCGCTGCGGGATACCGGAACCATTGTTGAGGTTGATCATCCTGAGAGAGGAAAATACTTAACAGTTGGTTGTCCGGTAAAACTTTCAGATTCTGATGTAGCGGTTGAACGTTCTCCATTGCTTGGAGAGCACACAGATGAAATTTTGTCTGAGGTGCTTGGATACTCGCCAGAGGAAATTTCATCAATACGGGAATCAGGTGCCGTTTAACCAGCAGGAGAAATTGACATGCGTATAGTGGTCCATGGTCAGCAGGCTTTTGGTGAGGCGGTATTGAAAAAGCTGCTTGAAAATGATGAAAATGTTGTGGCGGTTTGTACCGCACCGGATAAAGAAGGGCGTCCTCTTGACCCTCTGAAACAGTTGGCAATAAAGAATGATATTCCGGTTCACCAACCGGCCTCCTGGAAAACTCCTGAAGCGCTGGAATTGATGGAATCATTTGGGGCAGACGTCTGCATGATGGCCTACGTGCTTCTGTTTGTCCCTGAGGCAGTTCGTGATGCGCCAAAGTATGGGTCATTCCAGTATCACCCTTCCTTGCTGCCTATGCATCGTGGGCCGTCTTCCATTAACTGGCCTATCGCAGTGGGGTCAACAAAAACGGGGTTGACTATTTTCTGGCCTGATGACGGGTTGGATGAGGGTCCTATCCTGATGCAGAAAACCTGCGATATTGGGACTGACGAAACCCTGGGTGACGTGTATTTTAAAAAACTATTTCCCATGGGTGTAGATGCAATGCTTGAGTCTCTGGAACTGGTCAAAGCAGGTACTGCGCCAAGAATTGAGCAAAATCTAGATGACGGCAGTTATGAATCCTGGTTTGGTAAAAAGCAGGCCGAACTTAAATGGAATGATTTAGCTTCCTCCGTTTACAACATCATTCGTGCAGCAAACCCCCAACCGGGAGCCTGGACTTTGTTCAAGGGTGAGGAGCTCAAAATTTTTGATTCAGAACGGGTTGATGAGTCCGGTAATCCGGGAGAGATTCTGGCGTCTGATGAGAACGGATTTGTCGTCGCCACCGGCGACGGCGCAATTCGAATCAAAAGAGTTAGAGGGCAGGCTGGGAAAATACCTGCGGCTGAGTATGCGGCTGAGAGCGGACTCAAAGTTGGTGACGTGTTGGGAAACTGAAGATCAATAACTTTATTATTCGGGTAAAAAATTCCATGTCTATAAAAACTATTCTGGTACCACTTGATGGCGGTAAGACATCGTTGGACGTGCTTGATACCGCCTTGGTTGTGGCAAAACGTTTCAACGCTCATATTGCCGCATTGCATATATCCGAGAGTGCGTTAACTTCTTCAACTTATGCCAATATATCAAGCAATCTCAAGGAATCAATATTGCGGGAAGAAAGACAATCCCAAGACAACGTTGCACGTGAGATTAGGAATCATGTGGAGTCTTTTGCAAAAAGGAGGCGAATTACTTTTTCAGATAATCCTGCTGTTTCTGATAAAGTTTCGGTTTCATTCAGCCATGAGCATGGCGATGTAAATGATGTGCTCGTCAGATGGGCTCGATACCATGATACTGCGGCTGTTTGCCGACCTCAAACTACACCGGGTAGATTAAGAATTGGGAAGGTGGGAAGCTCAGTAGAGTCGCTGATGATGGAATCTGGTAAACCAATATTGATGGTGCCACCTAATTGGGTGGTAAAGAAAGCCCAGCATGCCGTGATTGCATGGAATGATAGTCTGGAAGCATCTAAAGCGCTCTCCATGACCTTGCCTTGGTTGCTGCAAATGAAAAAAGTCACCATTGTGGTTGCTAAGAGCAGAATTGAAGGGGGTGAAAAAGTTCGCACTCAACTTGCCTGGCATGGTATTGACGCGCAAGTGCAAGTTTTGAATAGGAGAGGTCAGTCAGCCGGCAAACGCCTTCTCAAAATTTGTAAAAATATTGAAGCAGATTTCCTGGTAATGGGGGCGTTTAGTCACTCCCGAGTTAAACAGCGGTTGTTTGGAGGCGTGACAGATTATGTTTTGGAAAATGCCAATATTCTGACAGTTATGGTCCACTAGAAATTATCTCGGTCTTCGAATTGTTACAGCAAATTTTGTAAAGAGGCTAATCGACCACAGGCACTTTTTTCAACCATCAAATAGTTAACTTGTGTTCCAGTCCTTAAATGTTCGCCCTCTGTTTGGGTTTTAACATTTAGGGACTTTCATTTTCTGGCGTTTAATTTTGGCGATCTGATTTAATTCTGAATAGCAGAATAATACGTTCTGTTGAAATATTTTCAGACCTACTATTTATTTGTTTAATGCTAATTATTGCAGCGCAACATATTGAATTGAATAGGAAAAACTTATAATCCGAGATAATTTCTTCGGGTACAATCCCTCCTCAAATTTTAAGTTTTAGGCGGTTTTTACAATGAAAATATGTGTAGTTGGAGCGGGCGCAATTGGTGGTTTCATGGGCGTGCGACTTGCAAAAGCAGGAAACGAAGTGTCTTTAATTGCTCGGGGTCCACATTTGACCGCTATCAGAGAGAAAGGACTCACGCTGATTCAGGATGGTGAAGAAATTATCGCCGATAATGTCTTCGCAACAGATGATATTGCTGAGCTTGGCCACCAG
>JAIBDK010000177.1 GCA_024679435.1 Gammaproteobacteria bacterium
AGACATCGGCCCGTGTATTAAAACTGTACACTTTGACAACCTCCGCAACATGGGTTGCTTTTTTTACCCGTTCAAAGTTTGGTTCACCCACTTCAATCCACACAGCCGTGCGGCCATCCAGTGTCCTTAGCCAGATATCCGGCTCTTCATCACTACTTAATCCCTTTCCAAAAGCCAGATTCTCTTCTGTATTCAAGCAATAAACCAGCACTCGCGCCATCATCCTCTCAAGGGTTTCTGAGGGATGCTGTGCTACCGTAAGTCCAAGGGTTTGGTAATGCTGCCTGTTCAGATCAGACAACGCAATTTTAAGTTTATAGATTGTTGCGCCTAACGCCATTAGAGCATCCTGTTTTAATTATTTTCGGGTGACAAAAAGGGGTAAGGCAAAAAACACCAGTAAAACCCGAATAGCATGATGAAATGAAACATACGCCACGTCAAACCCGAATAGCAAAGACAAAAGTGTCACTTCATAAATTCCGCCGGGGATAAATGCCAACAATAAGTCAAGAAATTCAAACGGCATCACCCGGGACAACAAATACACCGCAAGCACAAAAATAGAAATCAGAATCAACGCATTGGCAATGGCATCCAGTATATAGATCGCCAGCTCCCGGACCCGAACCCGGGCAAGTCTGGCACCGATCGCACCGCCAATCACGACTTGCACCGCAATAACGAATTCACTGATTCGTGGTATTTCAATATAGCCCGAAACATGTAGCAGGATACTTAACAACATCGGACCCAACAGATGCGGAATTGGAAGTCGTATGAATTTAGCCGTTGCATACCCGGCCGCTGCGGTACCGGCAAACTGGAGAAATGTGAACAACGATAACGACGAAACCCCCGGCATGTTAGACAGCACTTCATTGGATACGACAACCGCTTCTTCGCCCTCTACCAGCAGAAGTATCAATGGTGTTAAGCAAAGAACCGTGGTGACCCTAACCAAATGACATAAAGCCACAACATAATCTTTTTCCACCCAGTCCCTGCTTAACAGAATGATTTCTGCCTGTCCTCCGGGCAGGCAACACAGCAAGGCAAGTGTTTTGTCATAGCCACGAAAACGGACAAGGAACAAGAATCCTGTCAATGTGGCGATGACGGTAATCACCAGCATAGCCAAAACGGTGGGGATCCATGAAACTGCTGACTCCAATACTTCAGGAGAGAACATTCCGCCCATTAAAACACCAAGGCCGAGAATAACGGGCACGTGGATCCACCGGGGGATACCCATAATCTGACCCAGGGGCTTAATCATGGCACCGCTCAGCCATACCCCAAACAGACTGCCCAGTAAAAATGGCGCCGGGGCATTGAAGGTCTTAAAAAGCAGGCCGAATGCTGCGGCGATACCGCACGTAACAATAAGCCCCGCTATCTGCTTGTTGGGCAAGGCCAAGGTTGAACCTGCAGGGTTAAACAGCCTGAACGACCGTAACCAACCCCCGTTTCGGATCCACGGTTACGGTGTCTCCGGTTTTAATCAGGGTAGTAACATCACCATCCTCAAACCGGTCACACATCGCCATATTTGCAAAGGCCGACCCTTGAGTCAAAATTGGATTAACCTGATTAAACAGAATTGCTTTGGGTGCAATATTCCGTGACGCCATCTCATACAGCATCCAGGCAGAAGCAACCCCGCCTTTAGCGGTATTCACCACCAGAATTTTATCGACATAACTTTGTCCGTACAACTTATGCTGGGGGCGTGAAAAAACGCCCTCCTTGCGATCAAGATCATAGCGTGCGGAAAAGTTATCGTCGGTGACCAGCGCTTCTCCACTGACGATGTCGCCAGTCCCCACATGACAGCGCAGGTTTAGAACATCATTCGTCATAGTATTTCTCCAGCTATAGCGGAATTGACGCACTCCTGCATACTTGCCAGAGTGGGCTGATAGCCGTATCCACCGATAATATTGGTAAGTTTGGCCGAATTGGTCAACAATCGTCGCCAGCCATTAGCCAACCCCATCTCTCTGGCATAGCTTTGATAGAAACACATGCCGCTCAGCACCATAGCGCCAGACCTCTCAATCTTATCCACAATACCGAATCGCTTTGCATCTGCGTAGACTGTCGGTGACGTCACGGCCAGCAGTGCAGTATCTGAGTGCAGTTTCTTACCGTCCAGTAATTTGGCCACATCATTCATTTCAAAAAGCGATAATTGCGGTGCAGAGAAGACCACAACATCAACTTTCTCCCCTCTGGCCCCATACTGGCCAAAAAACTCATCAATATCTTTTTGCTGAACGTCCACACTCAGGGTGACTGACGGATCACAAACAGCGTTAATATCCGGGGCTTCCGGAGTTACTCCAACAAGATGGAAAAGGGGAATCGAGCCATAGCTGGCCATCGCCGCTCCCATATGTTTGAGCTGGTCCGAAGACGGCGTCGCTGTGATACCTTCAATAGCCGGCACTTCCCAGTATGAACCGGCCTGTTTACCAATGATGGCCCCCAGAGCGCCCCAGTCTGCCAGACTGGAAGGTTGAAAAGCCACGTTGAATCGTTTTGTTGCGCGACGATTAGATTCAAGATGTAAGCCATATCTAGGCGCTCTTCCAGTCAGACCAGCAGCCAGCGAAGACGGTCCACCTTCAAAATTAGACCTGGCTCCCAGCACACTGTTGCAATAAATCACCACCCCGGTATCACCAAATGCCAGGTGCTCGCCCCGGGTCGGCGGCGTGATCGTCTGATAGTTGATACAGGTATCGGTCATTAAAATGCCCAAAGCACTAAAAGCATCGATGGCGCGCTGCTCGAGACTGGCCATTTCTTCAGTTTGCTTTAACGCCTGATAGTGTTTGAAATCGATACCCCGGGGGTCAGTAATCATTGGAATTCGAACCACTCGTTCACCCTCCGATAGCCGCGCAAAATTTTCCAAAAACCGGACCCCAGCCTCCCCCAGGGATTCTGTATCCGCCATAATATGCGCCTGCGTTACCGGCACGAGATCAGTGGCATCAAAAAACCGCCCGACCTCAAGCAGGTGCTGCATCGCCCACTGCCGTGCCGATCCGAAGTCGCCATCGAGCATCGCCTGTTCTTCAGAATTGAGCTTGATTGAAATGGAGTTCATAATATTCACCAGAAAATCAAAAACGAAACTGTATACGATACCCCCATGCAAAGTAAATTTTTCTGTTGAATTTCCAGTAATATTAGCGACTCCTTCAACACCAAACCAGAACCTTGCCAGCAACATGACAAAATACGTTTTCTCCCCTGCCACTGTTGTCAGTCTGCCCATCGTCGGTCAAGACGAACAGTTTCCCGTTCATCGGATTTACTGTGTCGGCAGAAACTACGCCGATCACGCCATAGAAATGGGGCATGACCCGGACAAGGAGCCACCTTTTTTCTTCCAGAAGAACCCCGACAATCTGCTGGTAGGCTCGTCCAAGTTTCCCTATCCACCGCTTTCCAACGACGTCCATCATGAAATTGAGCTGGTTGTGGCGTTAGACAAGGGCGGTTGCAATATCTCCATCAATAACGCAATGAATCACGTTTTTGGTTTCGCTACCGGGCTTGACATGACCCGGCGAGACCTTCAGGGCCAGGCAAAAAAGATGGGGCGCCCCTGGGAAACAGGCAAGGCATTTGAGCATTCAGCACCCTGTGGCCCGATAACTACTCTTCAGCAAGCGGGTGAGCTGGATCAGGGAAACGTAATCCTTGAAATCAACGGCGAAGTTCGCCAAAGCGGGAACCTCAATCAACTTATCTGGAAAATTCCCGAAGTGATTTCTCACTTATCAGCGCTTTTCGAACTGCAACCGGGTGATCTGATTATGACCGGAACCCCGGCAGGTGTCGGCCCCGTAAAAAGAGGCGACCAGCTTAGAGGTAGTATTGAGGGCGTTGGTATTCTTGAGATAACTGTTGTTTAAAATACCACCCTGAAGCTTTATTATTTGGCCCCTGCACGTACCCGAGCCAATCCGACGGAGGCCCTTTAACTGCGCTCAGGATGACAAATCAGCTTTTAAAAACAACAAGTTTTTTGCACCGCCAGATGATAGTATTTTCCCATAATTACAATTAACGCAACCCCTTAAGAATTTTTACGTCCATGACAGTTAAATATCTTGATTGCACCAAAGAAGTCTCTGCGTTTCAGCACACCCCTGCTGATCGCAGGGCGTGGGTCGCCAGTGAGATTGTTGACAGCGACTGGATAGTAAATGTCACCGAAGATGACCTGAATGAGATTGATAATCTGGCTCAACACATCCTGCAAAATCCACTTCAGAATTTACAGCGAAAGGCAGATGATCTTTACCTGCCCCGTTGCCGGACCCTTATGTCGAAAATGAAATCGATACTGGATGATGGCATCGGTTTTTGCGTGCTCGACAGACTACCTATGGACGATCACTCGGTCGAAGTCATGGTGGAAATTTACTGGATTCTGAGTCAATTTATGGGCCGACCCGTTGCTCAAAAATGGAATGGGCAAATGCTCTATGACGTCCGAGACACCGGATCAAGGCACCATAACCGGATCCGCGGCTCTCATACCAATGCCGAACTGTTATTTCACACAGACAATGCCTTTGCCAAAATGGTGCCGGACTACGTCGGTTTACTGTGTCGTTTTCCCGCAAAAGAAGGCGGGATTAGTCGGTTCTGCAGCCTCTATACCGTTCACGAACGAATGCATGACAAATATCCAAAAGAATTACAGAGACTCTATCAACCCATGTATTTCAATCGTCAGACCGAGCATCATCCCGATGCTGAAAAAGTCTGTTTGGCCCCCTATTTCAGTTGGGCCGAAGGACGCCTTAATGCACGCGCCAATTCGTTTTTAGTCCGCGCCGGTTACCAAGTTGCAAATGAGAAAATGGATGCACTGCTTGGCAATGCACTGGATGCAATCGATGAAGTTTGTGCGGGTGAAGACATCTGGTTTGAAGGCCCGCTGCAACGCGGGCATTTACAGTATCTTAATAATCACGAAGTCGGCCACTATCGGAGTACCTTTATTGATAGTGATGACCCCGATAAAAAGCGCCATCTTTTCAGAATTTGGAACCGGGAAAGAGCGGGCACTTCGTATGACGGCAACCTGTTAAAGCGGGTTGTCTAGCAAAACGCCCTAGACGTCTCAATCAGGTATGCGTGGTAACATCATCGCCCGCTCCCGATTTCGAAACCACATTCCTGCCATGGTCATCACCCCCTCCCGAAAGCTGACCGTAATACTCCATGCCGATGTGGTGGACTCAACAATTTTGGTCCAGAAAAACGAGTCTTTGGCCCACCAACGAATTCAAAAAGCATTCCAATTGCTTTCGTCGGTGGTTCAGTCATACGGTGGAATCGCCCACGAAATACGGGGAGATGCGCTGGTAGCCGAGTTCTCCCGGGCATCGGATGCGGTTTGTGCGGCTTTGCGTTTTCAGCAACACAACACCCCTCACCATAATGCCAGTGAAATTGAAGACGGCCTGCACCCACGATGCAGAATAGGGATCAG
>JAIBDK010000336.1 GCA_024679435.1 Gammaproteobacteria bacterium
GCCCACCACCGACAATGCGACGCTGCAGGGCGTGTTCCAGGGCTGGGTGATGCTGCGGGCCACGGACTGGTGGCTGCTGTTACTCGCCGGCGCAATATTCACGGTGGCGCTGCTGTGCATCACCCAGGCTTACCGCATCGCCGTCGTGAGCTCGGTGGCGCCGTTTGAGTATGTTTATATTCTCTGGGCCAGTTTGGTCGGTTACCTGATCTTTGCGGATGTGCCCGGCCCGCGCACGATGGTTGGCGGCGCGGTTATTGTTGGCTGTGGGTGTTACATTATTTTGCGCGAGCGGCAGCGGCGTGGGCGCACTGCGGCGGCTGCGGACGATACGGGGGATTAGCGGGGTTGGGATATTTAAGAGACGAGAGTTCGGGAGACAGTATACCCAACAATGAAAGTGTCTTGCCGTGTCGACACATGGCCCTGTCGACACCTGCTAGATCCCGGCTCGGGGGCCGGGATGACGGCACCCTTGTGCTCAAGTAAGTACCCTGGATGTATCTGTCCCTGTCGAGCCCCTTTAACCTATTATTCCTTCTAGTGCATCGAGTTGTTGTCGATACTTCGCCGGATTATTTTCACGGAGTTTTGTCAGATTCTGAATTTTCCATTTTACGGATGGATATTCCTGAAAATCATAATAAGACCAGTCAGGCTCAAGGCGATTGAAGTCCAACAGGAAAGCTTTGTCTCTATCGTCGAGCCGGGATCTGATAATCTGAATGATATCGGAACGCGTGTTCTCGAAGTCCTCATAAGTAAATTCCAGACTGGACATCCCTTCAAACTGGTTGGTGAATGCTGCCTGCTGATCAATTAGATTGGGTGAAAGTAATTCATGTGTTGGCCGATTACTACAAACCAATCCGTAGAGAAAACCTTGTTTAATCTCGTCATTAAAGCCTTCGTTGTCCAGTAGAAGCCTCACGTCGAAAAAATCCCTGGGATGTTGTCGATCGAGAGCGGCACAAAGCTTACCGCCATAGAGTTGTCCGATAGAAACAACTGAAATAGCACTGAACGCATCGAATTCTTCTTGCGCGGCGGCACAAAGTTGTAATTTTGAAGCTTCCCCGAGCAAACCACGGCCGACCATATTGACTTCGATCTTGATCTGCGCTCCCTGGTGGGCAATCTGTAGTTTGCATGTATCGGTTTTGTGCACAACCTGGGCCTTTGGACGCAAGGTTTCGACGCGCTCTTTAACTCTCACCAGGGCTTCATTGATGGCGTTAATGGCCTCTTCCCGTTCACCCAGCTCGACAAAAGTCAGATCAATATCAATCGATAAGCGCGGCATATCCCGGACAAACAGATTGATTGCTGTGCCGCTATGCAGCGCCAGGCGGTCCTCTTTGGCAACCTCCGGTAGCACGCCGAGTAGCAGTCTTACTTGCTGTTTATAGGCATCGTTCACATTGTTGTACCCAGTTCCTTCGGGATTGTTATTTGGTACCGGGGCACATATACCCCGTCTTTTACGATGCTTCGCTTACCCGAACCCAAATCGATTTTTTCCAGATTGAGATAACCTAGCCAGTCATGACCAGTCTTGTCCGCCATGAACAAAAACAAGCGCTTTACCTTAACCGATCTGCAAGTTTCGAGTAATTGCTGCGTCAATGCCGGCCGCATGTTGTTCAGCCCTTCCATCAATTCAAAGGTTTCCTGTAGCGGCTGTGACCTGGGTGCGAGATACAGACACTCCATGACGGCCCTTGCGGGGCCTGATACTTTTACCTTGAAGTTTTTGTGCTCTACTTCAACCAACCCAAGTTTAGCTGGCAAAAAATTAGTGGCCCTATAGTTCACACTGACTTTCCAATCCCGATTTCTGAACCACTGGGACAGGTTTTCGTTTTGATTGCCAAAAAGCTGAACCCGTTTTGTAGAGAGCTCCAGATAATGCGATTTTCCTTGCATGGACAAAGCAGTTTTGCCTGCGGGATGTATGGTTTTGCCCAGCTGTGACTGCAAGGCATAGATACCACCTAGATAATCCACCTGGTCAAACCGGCGTATCATCGCCCCTGTGCCTATGGATTCAAACCATCGGCTTTTTTATAACGCTTTTGCAAATCCAGGCTATAGCCGTGGTTTTTTAGCCACGAAGAAGTAAAGACAACTCCCGGGGGTTGGGAGTTGAGCAGGCTGTTTATTTTTGATTCGGTTTTAGTACTCACGGTACCAAGCTATAACAATAAATAAACCATACTTAGAAGATAAGTTTATAATTTTCGAAATTTGAGTACTTATAGTACCCAAATAATAGAATATACAAACCATGGCAACTTACCAGAGTAATTCGGGGGGAACGGCTGCAGAATCAATACCGCCCGTGACTTACGGGAATAACGGGGTCAGGACGGGAATGCGAACCGAAATGAGGACAATATTGGTTAAAGAATCTCAAAATGCGCATTACGGGGTCAAGTGACGGGGCCGGGCCTTACATCCCACAATCATCAGGAACAGCGATGTCCGAAATAAAGGAGACGGACGTGTTATTTTTTAATCCCTCCGTCTCCTTTTTGCCCCACCCTGCTGTCCAGGGCATGGGGACAGGTCTTTGATTTCTAATTCAAATCTTTCAGAAACACATCGCTAATTCAAAATCAAAGGCCTGGCCCCGCAATCCGCCAGTTTGGCAAGTTCGACCCGGGCCAGCCATTAATTGACTTTCCCAGGAAACAGAAACGTCGCCGTAAGGCCTGGCTGCGCTTTTTCTGTGAGCCCCTATTTGCTTCGTATTTACTTAGATCTATGCCAAATTTTCTATATACTCGGAATGGCCTGGATTCGGCCGTTTCTCGCATTTATCCGGTTTTCACCGTATTTGCTGCGCTAAAACGCGCCGGGACTAATGCAGCACGATCTTTATATAACTAATAAATTTGCAGGAGTACACCATGAGATTCAAAACAATACAGCTGATGGCAATCGGTGTTGTCACCATGTGCAGCGCATTCAACGCTTCAGCAGAAACCCTACGCGTCGGTATGGAATGTACCTACGCGCCTTTCAACTACCGCACCGCTGACGGTGAACTTGCCGGTTACGACGTCGATGTCGCTAAAGGCGTCGCGAAAATCATTGGCGCTGATTTCGAATACGTCTGCCAGGAGTGGGACGGCATGATCCCGGCGCTTTTGGCCAATAAGTTCGACCTGATCATTGCATCGATGTCGATTACTGAAAAGCGTATGGAAAAAATCGATTTTTCCGGGCCCTACCGGTTCTCGACTGGCCAGATCGTCGGTTCGAAGAAAACCAAGGTCAATTTATTTGATGGTTCGGGCAATCCGATTCCCGGAAATTTTGATGGCCTGAAGGTTGGACTGGAACGCGCAACCACCTATTCGAGCTGGTTCGAAGAGAAACTGCCGGGGGCAGACGTCCTCCTGTATGACAGTTCTGAATCACTTTACCTTGATCTGCAAAACGGCCGCGTTGACCTGATCATGACCAA
>JAIBDK010000327.1 GCA_024679435.1 Gammaproteobacteria bacterium
AGTCTCTGCGACGCTGTCCATAAACTATCCGTTTGGCTCTGGTGTGGTCCCGCCGGGCACCGGAGTTTTGCTGAATGATGAAATGGATGACTTCTCATCTAAACCGGGAACGCCCAATGCGTATGGACTGGTTGGTGCAGAAGCTAATGCAATCGAGCCTGGAAAAAGAATGCTGTCCAGCATGAGTCCCACTTTCGTGGAAGATGGCCAACGTATTGCCGTGCTGGGGAGCCCGGGCGGCAGCAGGATTATTACCATGGCGTTGCTGGGCATTCTCGAGTTTGAAAGAGGCGGGAATGCAGAAGCCATAGTCAATCGTCCCAGATTTCATCATCAGTATCTCCCGGATTCTATTCAGTATGAAATAAATACTTTGAATACTGGGATTATTTCTGACCTCGCAAATCGTGGGCATAAATTTAAGCCGCTTAGCAGAACCTGGGGCAATATGCATGCCGTTATTTTAGATAAGGCAACTGGAAGGGTGGAAGCGGCATCCGATGCCAGAGGAGAAGGTGAAGCCCAGGTGATTGAGTAGGCTCGGGAAATTTACTGTTTGTTTTTTAGAAAAGCAGAAACTTTAAAATATATTAATCAGACGGTATACTGACTGAAAGTTTAAACAGTAGAACGCAATGACAAGACTGAGTCAGAATCGTGGAAAATAAATGTGAAAAATGCACCACTGTTGGCTGATTTGCAAAGAGCCATAGATCTGTTGCGGCAGGTTGATGAAAACAAACTTGAGTTTGCTCCTGACGTCCATGTATCCGAAGACGTTCAGAAAATAACGGGACTGAGTGAGTATCCGGTGGAGACCCATTTAGCGAATATGCAGGCTAGAGTCGAGGCCGTCAGAAAAGCGGGAGATCAACTTGAGTGCCGTGCAGCCTCTGATTATGTGTCCAGACTCATAGTCGCTTGTGTCAGGCTTGCTCCACCCAGTGATGATTAAAATTCACTTGATTTAGCTTTGTAAAGCTTGATTTAGTGTCGTAAAGTGTCGTCTGCCAGAGCCTGAAATTACGATGGCTTGTGTTTTAACCCGTGCGCGGTTTCCTTTATACTGAGCCCTGCAAGTAATAATGTTAGGAATCACCGATGCAGGTTATCCAGGAAGAAATCGTACCCGCAAAAACACCGTGGTCGGGGATTGTGAAAACGGGCCAAACCCTTGTTATCACCGATATAGAAGGTCAACAAGCCGTGGATTTTCTATGTTATGACGCCAACAACACCTCGGACCGTTACTCCGCCACGAACACGATTAAGGTCAGGGGAAACATCTATATCGGATTGAATACCGTTTTGTATTCTGACAGTGGTAAAGCGTTGATGACGATTGTTGAGGACACGCTTGGTCGTCACGATACCATATATGGCTGTTGCAGTAATCCTAACAACTACTTGCGCTATGGTGTTGTAACCGAGGAGTCCTGTTACACTAATTTTCAAAAAGCGTTGGAACAGCATGGCATGAACGAAGAATCAATTGTGCCTAATATAAACTGGTTCATGGAAGTTCCTGTGCGGGATGACGGGTCTGCTGGGGTGGCCGATATCCTGCCGGTAGCCGGGAGTTATGTTTCGCTTCGAGCGGAAACAGATGTGCTTGCAGTGCTCTCTAACTGTCCTCAGATGCACAATCCGTGCAATGGGTATAACCCTACGCCGGTGCAAATTCGGATTACAGAATAAACGCGAAGTTAATAGATAAGCAGGGACGCCATTTCTAATTGTTAGAGAGTCACGGTCTTCTGGTTATAGTTATTGATAACTTATTGCCCAATATCGTCAGGACTCATTCCCGGTAATTTTGGTTGCACACGCCCTGTTTTAATTGTTTCCCGATAAAGAATATACATTCCACTGGATATCACAACGGTTGCGCCCAACACGATAAACTTGTCGGGTATTTCCTGCCATATGATATACCCGAGCAAGGCTGCCCAGATAAGAGCAGAATATTCGAAGGGTGATACTGTTGCCGCCGGAGCAAGACGAAATGCATTGGTCAAACAAAGTATTCCGAGGCTGCCGAATGTTCCCGCAAGCGCAAATAATCCGAGCTCACCGAGGCTTGGGTCGATCCAGAAAAACGGGACAAAAATCGCGCCGGTAATGGCCATGCCCACTTGGGGATAAAACATAAGTGCTGCTGTGCTTTCAGTGGTTTTCAGAGCGCGGGTTGTAATCATTAGTGTTGCATATACGAATGTGCTGCCAAGAGCGATCACGGCTGCCCATTGGAAAACACCGGCGCCCGGTCTGAGCATAATTAATATACCCATAAAGCCAACAAGAATAGCGGACCAGCGATGTATTCCGACTGATTCTTTTAATATTGGCACAGATAAGGCCGCAATAAGGATGGGAGAAGCAAAAGTAATTGCAATGGCATCGACTAGTTTCATCTGCGAAAGAACCCAGAAAAAACTGAAGCTCAATGCGAGTACCAGGAGATACCGTAAAATGTGAGCCCCGGGTCTGGTGGTTTTGAGAGATGAAATTCCCCCTTCCAGGTACACCAGAATGAAAAGAAGAGGTAAACCGAACCAACTGCGCAAAGCGACGATCTGGGTCACGGAAAAATCGTCAGTCAGCCATTTTATCGTCGCATCCATAACTGCAAAGCAAGCGACACCGCAGATCATTAAAAGGATGCCCAGGGCAGGGTGGTCTTTGCTGTCGTGGGCGGGGGACATTTTGGCTAAAAGATTTTAAAGGGTGATTTTTACCGCTTTAAGGGTAATCGATATGGAAGCTGAAAGGTTAAATATTGATGTTCATATATAGGCTGTTATCATGATAAGTTTTGATGAAGAAACCTTAACGATAGGGAGTAGCTGGAAATGAGTTCGGATTAGATAAGCGGTTACTTCGTTCTGGCTGTTCCACCAGTTAAATGACTTGCGGGGGATGTGGTTTCCTGATAACGGGAAAATTGCAGTTTGTAATTGTTGTTCGTTTTATTCTGATATGTCACTCATAAAACGAATATCATGAATCATTGCAAGCGCCTTCCATTCCTCAAGTGGAAACTGCAGTTCTTCATCCTGCTCGCCATATTTATCTATCAATTGCGTTTCCAGGCGTTGATTGAGGTCAAAAATACCAATTCCCAGCATTCCCCAGACCTGAAAAATACGGGTATCAATAATATTAAAACTAATGAGTTTTACTTCCCTATGTCGCGCATCGCAAACAATCCGCATGAAAGTCTCGTTGACGGTCTCATAAGGGCCTTCAAGTACCTGCAGAAAATGAGAATTTGTTGCCAGTAGCATGCCAGAGACCTGTGCTTTCTCATTATGCACTTCACTGCTGTGCATTACTTGCTGAACCAGGTCCCAGGTGATTTTCGTTTTACTTCTACTTCTGTAGATAAGTCTGACCATTCTCAGTTTCTCTTCAATGTGCCATTTAGCTATCGGATTACAACTATTATGTTGTTGTTAACAATAAGGTGTGCCTTTGGTTCTCTCTTTACCATTCAATTTGGCTTCAACTTCAAGACAGGCGGGCGCACAGGAAGAATAACCGATATGTGAAGGGATGAAAAGTGGTGC
>JAIBDK010000157.1 GCA_024679435.1 Gammaproteobacteria bacterium
GCTGATTCCATTTTCAGTTTAGCCAACCTCATATTTTTCAAGATTCTTTTTAAGTAATTGCTTGTCTATTTTTCCAATCGGCAATCGCGGTAACGATTCAACAATTTCAAATTTTTTCGGCACTTTATAATTCGCCAGTCTCTTTTTACACCAATCAGATAATTCTAAATCTGTTACCTGCTGACCAGAAACAGGTTCCACAAACGCATAACCAACTTCATCATATAGGTCATGGCTTATTCCAAGAACCGCCGTCAACGCTACCGCGGGATGCTGCTCAATGGCGATTTCAATTTCCCGTGGATAAATATTATAGCCCCCAGATTTATACATTTCCTTTAGGCGTCCCACCAGCTTCCAGTTTCCGTCTTCACAAAGTTCCGCCACATCACCCGTTTTGAACCATCCATCTGCCGTGTATGCTTTCAGAGTCTCTTCAGGCTGATTGAAATAACCTTTCATCAACCACCTGCCTCTGGCCTGGATCTCTCCGCTTTGGCCGACACCGGCCTCTTTATCTTCATCAGTAATCAGCCGCAGATTATAACGCGGTTCCGGCCGTCCAATAATATTGGCCATTGTTTCAGCAGTCGTATCTGCATCAGAATAGGTTACATAGCAGGTTAATTCGGTCATGCCATAAGCCGTCGCAAGGTTTGCATCAAGCTTGATGAGTTTTTCCACCAAATGCCGGGGCATGGGGCCGCCTCCCCAGATAATATACTTCAATGAAGACAAGTCAGTATTGTTAAAATCCGGATGAGCCGCGACCATATGAAATTGAACCGGAGACTGTAGCCAGAAAGTGATTTTTTCCTGTTCAATAATTCTTAACAGGTCACCAGGTTCAAATCGATCTTGAAACACCAGGCAGCCACCAGCGACAAGTGTACAGCTGGACATCATGCCTATATTCGCTATATGGTTGATGGGCATGTTCTGCAATACCCGCATGTCAGAATCGGGCCAGCGGCTCAATTCGATATGAGCACAGTAAACCAGACCAAAATGTGAATTCATCGCGCCTTTAGGTTTTCCGGTGGTGCCAGAGGTGAAAATTATCACGGCAGGATCATCTGCCTCGACAAGTTCTCTGGCCGAAACCAATCGATCCCAATCACAATTATTCGCAAAACCCAGAAACTGATCAAAACTGATTCCCACACCCCTGTGCGACATACTGCAGTCGCGCTTTAGAACAGAATTCAGGATGACAATTTCTTCAATAAACTCGAATTCCTTTTTAAGAGATTCAAGCTCAGGTGAATAGATACGGTTTTCAATTTCCTCAAAAGCAAAAATCAGTTTTGGTGCTGCCTGTTCGACCACATGGCGAAATTCCTCGAGCTGATAGCGTGGATGCAGACCCATCCATATTGCGCCAATATCTACCACCGCCATCATCACAATTAGAAATTCCGGCCGAGGCGCTCCCAGAAACCCAATTCGGTCACCGCGTTCAACGCCGTAAGCAATTAATGCCCGAGACAACGTCTCCACTGCAGAAGAAAAACTCTGATAATCAATTCTGCGCTCATTCCAGACCAGCGCCTCAGCATCAGGCTTTCTTTTTCCATGGGCATACAAATAGTCGCTGATTTTCTCAAACTCAGGAACAGGATTCGGAAGGGACGTCGACGCGCCGTATTTACTCATGGGTATAGTCATAACTGTTAATTTATCAAATCAGGGCCTCAGTCACATTCCTGGCCATATCCCACCCAAGCCCCCTGGAAGCATTTAGTTAAAAATATTGAGAAATAGCTGGTTAGAAGTTAGAGTTAATTGTATAGAAAAAATCCTTTAGTGAAAAACAGCATGATTAACGAGCAGAGTAGAACAGCATTTGAACGCGATGGCGCTGTGGTTATTCGTGGAATGTTTGACGACTGGGTCGAACCCTTACGAAAGGGAATCGAAAAGAATATTGCAACCCCAGGGCCTTTTGTTCGAGACTACAACGAATCTGATGGCGGTCGGTTTTTCGGCGATTATTGCAACTGGGATAGAATTCCAGAATATCGTGATTTTGTGTTTCATTCCCCCGCCGCGGGTCTCGCCAAAACCCTGATGGGCTCTAAAACCGCTCGACTGTTTCACGAGCATGTCCTGGTAAAGGAAACACGAACAAAAATTCCGACACCATGGCATCATGATCAGCCTTATTATTGTGTGGACGGTGAACAGAATTGCAGTCTATGGCTGGCTCTCGACCCTGTTCCCAGAGAAACAGCTCTGGAATTTGTTGCCGGGTCCCACAAAACGGGCAAATGGTACCGGCCGGAACGTTTTGATAAAACACCTCTGTACAAACAGGATTCTATGGAGACAATACCCGACATTACCGCCAACCGTGCTAACTACAATATCCTCAGCTGGGAAGTGGAACCTGGAGATATCATCGCCTTTCACTTTTTGACTCTCCATGGATCTCCCGGAAATCAATCGGCACAAACCCGCCGAAGGGCATTTTCCAGTCGATGGGTGGGTGATGATGCAACCTTTGCGGTTAGACAGGGTAAGACCTCACCTCCGTTTCCAGATTGCAAGTTAAATCACGGCGAACCACTGAGCTCAACCGAATTTCCTTTGATTATTGATTAGGGACGGTCAATCTTGAAACCTATCACTCCGGGTATTGAATACCGACAAACATTCTTTCCCAACAGCGAACAAACGGCAGCTTCAGCAGGAAATCATGGGGTTGACGTGATTGCCACCACCGTTCTCATTCTGTTTTTTGAGGAGGCTTCGGACAATCTGGCCCGCCCGTACTATGAAGATGGAGAAATTACCGTTGGCACCCACGTTAATGTTGATCACCTTGCAGCGGCAAGCACTGGAGTGCCCATTCAGGTCACCGCTAAACTGATAAAGAAAAAAGGCCGCCGACTGGAATTTGCATTGGAAGCTTTTCAGCGCGACACGCTGCTTATGAACGGAGTCCATCATCGTGCATTAATGCCCCGGGACCGATTTAGCAACGATACCCTGACCAAAACCGACGCCACCAATAAAAAAGATCTGGAATTCTGGTTCGACTTTCACAGTCCGTGGTGTTACTTCGCCAGCCATAGAATCGGTCAGATCGCTTCGGAGTTTGATCTGGAATTGATCTGGAAACCAATTCATCTAGCGAATTTAAGCGAAGCCGTTGGTGGCCGTAAACCACTTGATGCCAATAAAAACTTCGTTACCTGGTATGAGCAGGACATTTGTGATTATGCGGCGCTGTACGGGTTAAACTACGAACCTCACAGAGAGTATCCAAAGCGGCCATCAAGGGCCTTACGAGCCGCCATAGCCGCTCAGGAAAAAGGACTGGCTGAACCCTTTGTTAAGCAGATCATGCAAGGATACTGGTCTGAACAAAAAGATATTTCTGACGTGCGCTGGGTCAGTTCGGTGGGCCGCCAAGTGGGCCTTAGCCGCACCGCCATTGAGGAAGCGATGACATCAGATTCCCACAAGGAAAAACTTAACAAAAACCTTGAATATGCTATCAAGCGAAAATTATTTGGTTTGCCAACCTTAGTGTTTAATGAAAAACTATATTGGGGGAATGACCGGATCGATCTTCTTGTTCAACACCTTAGGCAGGGTATTATCTAATCTGGTCAAATATTTCAACCGCGATGATAATGAATACGCCCGTATACTGAGCCAAATTTGAGTAGAAGCTGCAGCCAGTAACGTTTGACCCTATTCCTTGTCGACTAAGAAATCCGCAATAGTACTTCGCAACACGGCCATCAAAAATGCGGTACTAATGCCAAACACCAGGATACCCGACATCGCTTCAAAACTGCCCAGTAATCGCCAGTCATTTTCCAGCACCAGGTCGCCGTAGCCCACTGTCGTTGCGGTTACCGTGGAGAAATACAAAGCAGATTCAAGGTCAGAAACCGCATCAAGCTGAAGAAATGTAATTGCCCAAAGCCATATTTCAGAGACATGCACACCTAATACGAATAACCCGGCAAACCCGACCAGATTGATCGCCCTCAAGAATTGATGAAGATGCAAGACGCGTTTTTCCAGTTTTTTTAGCATTACAACCATAAATATCAGCCAGACAACGTGATACATAACCGTTGCTGTAACCAGAATCGTTCCAATTAGTAATTGTTTTTCAAGATGGGACATATCAATTAATTCAATGAATCAAGTGCTCGACACTGCCTGGAGCCAACATCCGTCAGCACTATGTGAACTTCACGCGGAACAACAGGGAATACATAACGGGAATAAACAGCAAAGTAATCAGCGTTGCGAATAATAGCCCAAACATAATTGCGACCGCCATGGTTTCAAACTGAGGGTCATGGCTTATCCATAACGGCAACATTCCGCCTATAGTGGTTGCGGTAGTTAACAGGATCGGTCGCAGTCGTTGTTTACATGCCGTGATGACAGCATCTTTTTCCGCCAAACCGTTGTCCACAATTTCGATATTAATTCTATCCAGCAAAACAATCGCATTATTAATGACAATACCGGCAAGAGAAATGAGACCCAGAATGGTGTAAAAACCAAAGACAGTGTTGGTGATTAAAAGCCCATAAGTGACCCCGATCAACCCCAGTGGAATAGTCATGAAAATCATAATAGGCTTGCGGACATTATTAAACTGAGCCACCAGCAACAACAATATAATCATAGCCGCAAGAGGCAGTTTAGCCGCTATAGCTTCATTGGCGTCACCGGACGCTTCAGCTTCACCGCCAACTTCATAGTAATATCTGCGCGGCCAGTCCTTACTGTTTTCTGCCACCCAGGGCAATAATACGTTGCTTACCTGTGTGGCGGTTACTCCAGGCAAAAGTTTAGCCTGCACGGCGATGGACTTATCCCGATCTCGACGCTTAAGAATACCGGGCTGCCATACAACCTCTATCTCAGCGACCTGACTCAAAGGAACCGTTTGATCACTGCTCTGAGCATAGATCGTCATCCCTTCCAGTTTCTCGATATCCTGGCGATCCGAAGCCTGAGAGCGCATGGTAATTGGAATCAGGGTATCGCCTTCCCGCAGTTGGGTAAGCTCTATTCCTGAGAGTCCGGAGTGCAGAGAAATTGCAATATCTTCATTTGTTACACCGGCCCTTCTGGCCCGGTCAGGGTTGATATTTATAACCAGTTTCTTGGTTCTAAGACCCCAGTCATCATTAACCTCCATAACGCCTGAAATCCCGCTTAGCTTATCTTTGATGGGGTTAACTATGCGGTACAGGGTATCCAGCTCGGGGCCTGAAACCCGAATAACGATGGGATAGGGAATCGGAGCACCATTTTCCATTTTCTTCAATTGCACATCAAGATCAGGAAATTCTTTGCGTGTATAGTTCTGAATGCTCTCAACCACATCCGGGATCGCATGCTGGGTGGTGGTATTTAATAGCATACTGAACGCTGCCGGATTATTTGCGCCAGGGCTCAAAGCAAGGGTATATCGGGGGGCGGGCTGTCCGATCCATGAAGTAAATTTGACAACACCTTCAGCTTCCGGATCCGCAGCGGGGTCAACCGCCAGATTTTCTGTTATGAACCTGTCAACCAAACCGGAAATTTTTGCAGTCGTTTCAATTGCCGTTCCCCGGGGCATCTCCAGAGTACCATTAATAAACGGATCCTCTTTGGCCGGAATAAATACGTTTGGCACAAACTGCAGAGCCCAAATTGCACTATAAAATAGTCCGGCCACCAGTCCCAGCGTCACGATTCGATTTCGGACTGAAAACATCAAAAGAACATCATAAATACGAAACATAGCTGAATCGTAAGTCTGCGGCTCGCGATTCTCCTGTATTTTCATAAACGCAATAGTCAACAAAGGAATGAAGGTCATCGCAAGAAGCCAAGAGCTTAACAATGCAATAGTGACAACCTTGAAGATATCTGCCGTGTATTCACCCACTGATGACTCAGCAAGAAAAA
>JAIBDK010000167.1 GCA_024679435.1 Gammaproteobacteria bacterium
CCACCAGTGAGCCAATACTCAGTAAGGCAAGATATCCCACCAAATAAACTCCGCCGATGGGCGCAAAGTTAGACAATGGCGTATCAAGATAGGCATAACCCGTTGATAACCATGGAAATCCGGTAAACAACCAGCCCCGCAACCACTCTATCAGTATCCACAAAGACGGCATAAGAATCGTCAGTCGCAGGGTAAAGTTCCAACCACTAAATAATGACTGAATCCATCCACACAGCGCCGGATATAATGAGATGACGACGATACCCAGAAGAATACTAAAGCCGGCAATGGAAGGCGGCATCCCGCCATAGGTATTCAAGCTGATGTACATCCAGGAAATCCCAATACCGAATAGCGATAGCCCAAAAAACAAACCACTCAGCATTGACTCCCGGGGAGTACTGATTAACCACACAGAAAATAATAGCGCCATGCCCAGCATACCCAATGGCCACCAACCAAACGGTGCAAAAGCAAAAGCATTGAGCCCTCCTGCGACTGTCGCAATCAGGATTTTAATCACAATTTTAAAAACACGTAATTGACCATGGGAAGTTTGAAAAACAGACGATTTCTTTATCAGGATTGTGACGAATCAGGAACCAGTCGCATCTGTTTGAGCAGCGTATTCTCCAAAGATTCCATCACCTCGGCTTCATCATCTGTTTGATGATCATAATCGCAGAGATGAAGCGTACCATGGATAATCATATGGGCGAAATGACTTTCAAACGCTTTATCCTGTTGAACAGATTCGCTTCTTACGACATCCATACAAACGACAATATCACCAAGATACTCGTATCCAACCTCGGGCACACCCTCAAAAGGAAATGAAAGCACATTGGTTGGTTTATCCTTGTTTCGATAGTCACGGTTTAATTGCTTAATTTCACTTTCTTCGACCAACCTTACGGTAAGATCTTTTTGAGGTTGGCTTATGATTTTCAGGGTTTCGTTTACCCAAAATTCGATGCGCTCATCTGAAACAGTCAGATCAGTGTCTTCAACGGCAATTTGCAAATTTACAGCCATAGACCGCACCCGTGCATCATTGTCCTGGTTGAGGAGCGCTACTCACTGTTCTTTTCATAGCTCTTTTCGTATGCTTCCACTATCCGCTGGACAAGAGGATGTCGAACCACATCCTGGGGTTTAAAGCGGGTAAAACTGATGCCGTTTATATCCTCTAACACATTCTGAGCATGACGAAGACCAGACATTTGACCCCGGGGCAAGTCGACCTGAGTGATATCTCCGGTAACGACAGCTCGCGATCCGAAACCAATTCTTGTCAAAAACATTTTCATTTGCTCCACCGTGGTGTTCTGGGCTTCATCCAGAATAACAAATGATTCATTGAGGGTTCTGCCACGCATATAGGCAAGGGGTGCGAGCTCAATCGTTCCCCGGGCAATTAATTTCCCCACACGCTCAAACCCGAGCATTTCATACAAAGCATCAAACAACGGCCGGAGATAGGGATCAATTTTCTGGCCGATATCTCCGGGTAAAAAGCCCAATTTCTCACCGGCTTCAACAGCAGGCCTTACCAGAAGAATTCGCTCAACATCGTTCTCAGATAGCGCATTGACCGCACTGGCCACAGCCAGATAGGTCTTTCCGGTACCGGCTGGACCAATACCGAAATTGATATCATTATCCCGAATGTTGCGTAAGTATATTCGCTGCCTTATATTGTGCCCCTTGATGATATTTTTTCGAAGTTTAATGATGACCTCGTCACCGGAGTCATCGTCTGTTAAATCAGCGATTGACCCAGTTGAATCAGAAGGAGAATCCGATAGCGCCAGGTGGACGTCCGCTGGAGTCAATGGATCCGGTTTTTGTTCTGTCATGTTGAATAGCTGTTTAACGATGGTGGCCGCCCGCTCAGAACCAAATTTTGATCCTGAAATACTGAACCGATTACTTCGTTGTCTTATTTTTACGTCAAGGTGATTTTCAATCTGTTTAAGATGGCAGTTCAGTTGCCCACACAACGACGACAGCCGATCATTCTGGGCTGGATGCAACTGAAAAGTAAGTGAATCTGTCAAAAACTCAGGCGACGCGCCTGCTATCAGGCGCCACAATTAGCCCACGAAGCGAATTAGGCAGTGCTTCGGTAATGTGAATTGGCAAAAAGCTGCCAACCATCGATACATCACCGTCAAAATTCACCACTCTGTTATTTTCTGTTCTTCCAGAAACCTGACACACATTCTTACGGGAAGTCCCTTCGACTAGCACTACCTGCTCGGTTCCGACCATCGCCTCACCGAACTCTTTAGCAAAACCGCTGATTGTTGACTGCAACAAAGCCAGCCGTTCTTTCTTAACCTGCATACTGACATCGTCAACCAAATCGGCTGCAGGTGTGCCCGGTCTCGGACTATAAATAAAACTGAAACTACTGTCGAAACGAACCTCAAAAATCATATCCATCGTAGCCTGAAAATCCTGATCAGTTTCTCCGGGAAAGCCAATTATAAAATCTGAAGACATCGACAGACCAGGTTTGGCCCGCTTCAATTTTCGAATCCATTCTAGATATTCGGCTGCCGTATATCCCCGTTTCATAAGCTCCAGAATTCTGTCGGAACCACTTTGGACGGGCAAGTGAAGATGGCTGACCAACTCGGGAATCTCAGCATGGGCGTCTACCAACTCATCAGTGAAATCAATGGGGTGGGATGTGGTATAGCGAATCCGGTCTATTCCATCCACAGCTGCAACGTAGTGCAACAATTCGGCAAACTCCATGATGGTTCCGTCATGGCGTTTACCCCTATATCCATTTACGTTTTGTCCTAGTAGTGAAATTTCCCGAACACCCTGATCTACCAGGCTGGATATTTCACTAATTACATCATCAAAAGGACGGCTGAACTCTGTACCCCGGGTATAGGGAACCACACAGAAAGAACAATACTTGCTACACCCTTCCATTATGGAAACAAATGCCTTGACTCCGTCAACTTTGGGGGGTGGAAGGCAGTCGAATTTCTCAATTTCAGGAAATGAAACATCCACCGAATGGCGCCGGTCTTTAATCACGTCATCCAACATAGCCGGCAAACGATGCAGTGTTTGAGGACCAAACACCATATCTACATAAGGTGCCCGCTTCATGATCATTTCCCCTTCCTGACTGGCGACACAACCACCAACACCAATTATCAGATCAGTGTTTCTCTGTTTTATTTCACGCCATCTACCAAGAAGACTAAACACTTTTTCCTGGGCTTTTTCCCTCACTGAGCAGGTATTTAGCAATACCATATCAGCCTGAGCAGGATCGTCTGTACGTTCGTAGCCATGACTGTTTTGCAACAGGTCTGACATACGGGAGGAGTCATATTCGTTCATCTGGCAGCCGAACGTTTTAATAAAAAGCTTCTTATTCACAATAAAATCAATTAGTTACATCGATACAATGTTTAAATTACGCGGATTTTACACCGAAATGCAGCAAATTATAAAAATATTATCAAAGCCATCCACGAGCGCGGTATACCCACGTGCCGAGAGTTTCATGCCAGACAGCGGTGACTCCTTTTAACGCACTCACAGAAGGCAAAAAATCGAACACACCGGTCAGTATATCGGGCCCAGCACTGACGTCAGTTGTGCTGGCGATCACATTGATTCCAGATTGCCTGAATACCGCCATCGCTCGTGGCATATGTGACGCCGAAGTTACCAGCAAAACAGGCGCATCAACAATGCCTCGGGCCTCAAGGAACTTCAGTGTTTGGAGCGCATTTTCATAGGTAGTCCGGGAGTCCCCTTCAGATGCAATGGCTTCTTCAGGAACGCCCCACTCTTGAAGCAGACTCGACATATAAAAAGCTTCGGATTGCATTTCAGGCTCTCTGAAAAGATTCCCAGCAGAAAGAAAAATCACGGGCGCTTTTCCTGCCTGATAGAGGCGAAAAGCATGCAATACTCTGTCAGAACTTTCATGCAGTTCCACCTCGAGTCGAGGGGGCGACGGCATAGCGATGGCACCACCAAGAACGACAATCATACTGGCAGTGGGAGCATCAGAAATTTCCACAGGTGGATATTGATCCTGGAGCCCGGACTTCAGGCTCCGTTCCAAAACCGGCGTAGAGCACGCAAACAACAGTAAAAACCCACAGAACTTAAAAAAACGACCTGTTTTTCTAAGTCCAAAACCACCGAACATCAACCCACCCAAAATCAACATCATCGAAAATGGCAATGGAGACAACAGATAACCTGACACCTTGCTTAAAACAAGCCACATCTGTCAGCTCTTGTTTATGAAAACTCGAAAAGCTTCTGAGTGTCCGATTGAATCCGGTTTACTCACCCAGAACTTCAACTTTTTCTATTACAACGGCCTCAAGAGGCACGTCACTATGACCACCAACATTTCCGGTGGCGACGCCCGCTATTGACTGAACCACATCCATTCCACTGGTCACCTTGGCAAAAACTGCATAGCCCCAGCCCTGTTGTGTTTTTGCGGAAAAGTCCAAAAACGCATTATCGACCAGATTTATAAAAAACTGGGAAGTAGCCGAATCAGGATTCGGTGTCCGCGCCATGGATAAAGCACCCACCGTATTTTTAAGGCCGTTATCTGCTTCATTTTTAATGGGAGCAACGGTTTCTTTCTGATTCATATCCGAGGTAAATCCGCCGCCCTGCAGCACAAAACCCGGAATTACACGATGGAAAATGGTACCGTCAAAAAATCCACTTTCGATGTATTCGAGAAAGTTTTTTACGGTAATAGGGGCATCCTCAGGATAAAGCTCAATTTCAATATCGCCTTGGGAAGTAGTCATTTTAATCATGTTTTTGTTTCCGGATTGATCAGAGTAAGAAGGCAGACTGATAAAAGCTGCCAGTAAAGAAGTAAAAAAAATTGATTTGATTTTCATATAGAACTCGGTGATTTAGGATTCAGGAGACCGCATACAGCTTCTGAATGTAGTCCCAGTGATGTTTGTCCAGCGGTGTTATGGACAATCTGTTTCCGCGCTGAAGTATTCGCATGTTTTCAAGCTCCGGATGACTCCGTAATTCCTGAAGAGTAATCGGCTCATCCAGTTTAGAGATGAACTTAACATCTACCATCAACCATACCGGGTTTTCAGGATCACTTTTGGAGTCATAATAATGTTCCTCCGGATTCCATGCGGTGTGATCAGGGTAGGCGTCACTGCAAATCTCCATCATCCCGACAATTCCCGGGATTTTACAACTGGAATGATAAAAATAAGCCTTGTCACCTACTGACATTTTATCGCGAATAAAATTCCGCACCTGATAATTTCTTATTCCATCCCAGGGCTCTATTTTTACCCGTTCCAGGTCATCAATAGAAAATGACTCGGGCTCATTTTTCATTAACCAATAATTCATATCAACATTCAAAGCACGGCAAAAAAAGATAATATCCCAAGATAGGTAATGCTAATCAGAGTAACTATTTATTATCCGGCATATTCGGCATATCCGGCATAGATACCGTCACAATTAAGGCTGCCGACGTGCGCGATAATAACAGCCTGTAAAAGCAATGTCAGGTTTAGTGAAGCCAGTCACTATGATTTCACTCAAAATCCAGTTTCGCCGGCACCGATAATTACCCAAGCTGATAGATACCACAATCTGTAACCACCAGGGATAATGGAATA
>JAIBDK010000346.1 GCA_024679435.1 Gammaproteobacteria bacterium
ATCTTCAGCTTCAATGTGCAATCCCTTGAGGTACGGCAAAACACCCAGGGTCGGAATACCAGTATTAGCCGTCAACCAGTCAATTCCCGAATCAAGCAAGGTTTTATCTCCGCGAAATCGATTAATCAGGAAACCTTTGACCAGCTGCTGTTCTGTCTGGTCAAGACAGTCCATCGTACCTTTAATATGCGCAAACACTCCGCCCCGATCTATATCCGCCACCAACACCACCGGGCAATTTACCGCGGTGGCAAATCCCATGTTGGCAACATCATTTTCGCGCAAATTGATCTCGGCAGGGCTTCCTGCGCCCTCCACGATGATCAGATCGTACTGAGACTGTAACCGTCTAAATGATTTCAGTGCATAATCGATAGCCCTGACCTTGAAGGCGTGATACTCCACCGCATCCATGTTACCGATAGAGTGGCCGTTGATTATGACCTGAGCACCCTTGTCAGAATTGGGTTTAAGTAGAATCGGGTTCATGTCCGTGTGCGACTCTATTCCGCATGCCAGAGCCTGCACCGCCTGAGAGCGACCAATTTCACCACCGTCTGTGGTAACTGCACTGTTCAACGCCATGTTCTGGGGCTTAAAGGGTGCAACACGTAATCCATAACGGCTGAATATTCGACATAGTCCCGACGCAATAACACTCTTGCCCGCGTTGGACGTGGTGCCTTGAACCATTAAAGCGCTTGGCATAAATCCGACCTAAAATGCCGCTCAACAATAACGGTCAAGAACGTTCAAATCCCCGATAAACCTCCCAGTCGGTAACTCTCCGATCATATTCAAACTGCTCCCAATTGGCTGCATGAACATAGTGATCGATCACATCATCACCGAAAGCGCTTCTAAAACAAGCCGAACTGTTTAAACTGTCTGCCGCACCACGCAGAGTTTTGGGGATATCCCGGGCTTCCCTTGCCATATAAGCATCACCCGAGAAAACGGGTTCCAGTTCAGTTTTGTTTTCCAGGCCGTCCAGACCACAGGCTATCTGCGCCGCCAGAGCCAGGTAAGGATTCAAATCCGCTCCACCAACCCGACATTCTACTCGAACATTTTTGGTATCGGCAGCACATACCCGGTAGCCCGCAGTTCGATTATCCAAACTCCAGATAGCCTTGGTCGGTGCAAAGGTGCCTTCCATAAAACGCTTGTAAGAATTGATGTTAGGTGCCAAAAAATAGGTCAACTCATCCGCATGCGAAAGCAGTCCACCCAGGTAATGACACATCAAAGCCGACATTCCATTGGCACTCTGCGGATCAAAAAACAACGGTTGATTTTCATCTGCGCTCCACAGAGACTGATGAATATGGGATGAATTCCCCGCTGCATCATAATGCCATTTAGCCATAAAACTTACTGCCTTTCCTTTGGTCCAGGCAATTTCTTTGCAGGCATTTTTTACAATAACATGACGATCTGCCATTTCCAGCGCCTGAGCGTACTGAACGTTAATTTCTTCCTGACCAGCATCCGCTTCTCCTTTGCTGTTTTCCACCGGCACACCCGCACCATGCAGGCCGTTGCGGATTGCGCGCATCACGTCTTCTTCCTTAGTGGTCTGAAAGATATGATAATCCTCATTGTATTGACTGATAGTATTGAGGTCGCGATAACCTTTCGCATGAGCCTGCTCGTAACTATCCGTAAACAGGAAGAATTCAAGTTCGGTAGCCATGTTGGCGACCATGTTTTTCTCCGCCAATCGCTTAACCTGCTTTTTTAAAATTGCCCGGGGAGAATGCGGCACATCTTCATGCGTATGATGATCCAGCATATCGCATAACACTAACGCGGTTCCTTCGAGCCAGGGCACCCTTCTCAGGGTCCCCAAATCCGGCTTCATCACATAATCACCATAACCGGCTTCCCAGCTGGTAGATTTGTAACCTTCCACAGTTTCCATTTCCATATCCGTTGCCTGAAGATAGTTACAGCTGTGGGTTTCCTCCCAAGCGCCTTCAACGAAATATTCAGCCTGAAAACGCTTTCCCATAAGCCGGCCCTGCATATCAATCTGACAGGCCAGTATGGTATCTATAGAACCCTGTTTTACTTCTTCGCTTAACTCATCAAGCGTCATCATACCTCTTAACATTTACATCACCTTTTCTATAATTTGTCTATCAAAATATTTTTATCAGTCAACACTCGGAGACTAAACGTAGCCCGGCGTCTGACTAAATCAAATAGTCCTGTTCCAGCGGGAATTCAGATATCAGTTCGGGGCCGTTTTCCCGAATCCACACCGGCTGCTCAAGTTTCACGCCTTCACGGCCACCTAATTCGCCTGCATAGCATTCTATGCAAACGATCATATTTTCCTCAAATACGCCGTCATAGGCTCCCCACTCCTCATCCTCCCGATACCAGATAAACGGGTACTCCACGCCCATTCCACAACCATGAGCGACGTCGGCATAGCGATTGGGAATGCATTTTGCAGGTAGCTGATAGGAGTGATCCGAATACTCGAGAAACCCCATCCCCGGCTTAAGTAACGCCATATTATGCTGAAGTTGCTCGTGCGCGATGGTATACAAATAACGCTGCATTTCAACAGGTTTTTTATCACCAACAACCCAGCTGCGGGAAATATCGTTATAAAAACCCAGCGGCCCGATCATATCGGTGTCAAATGCCATCATGTCACCGTTCGCAATGACCCGATCAGATGTCTCCTGAAACCACGGATTGGTTCTAGGTCCAGAGGACAATAATCTGGTCTCAGGATACTCACCACCGCGCTCGACGCTGCCTTTGATCATCAATGCCATAGCATCTGATTCCCTCATTCCCGGTTCCAGCACCTGTTTCATTTCCTGAACACTGGCTTCACAGGTTCGCAATGACCACTTGAGGGCCTCGATTTCTTCAACGGATTTTACGGATCGAGCCCGCTCCATAACAGACTTTCCGTCCACAAGGTTTATACCAACTGCCTGAGATGCAAGTACCAGTTCAAGGTCCGCACGATCAATCGCAATTTTCTCGTTAGCCAACCCTTCTTCTCCGAGCAACGCTTGTATCTCTCGGGCCCAGCGAATCGCCATTTCCCGACTGCGCTCGGCAACCGTCATATAATCCGCGCTTATGGCGGGCCGGCACTCGGTAATTACTGACATTCCCTCAGAAAGATGCGTGGAACTCGGCAATTCATACATGACGGTTCTGCCGCACTGAAAAATCACGGTGTATCGACAAAAATTATGCATAGTCCAAACCTGCATATTACGACTTCCAGTGGCATAACGAATATTAACCGGGTCAAACAGGATAACTGCACCAAAATCTCTGCTTTTCAGC
>JAIBDK010000451.1 GCA_024679435.1 Gammaproteobacteria bacterium
ACGTAACCGCCCAATCAATTTCTCCGTCTTCAACCTGAAACCGGTCTACATAAGGAGAAGAAGGAACACCTTCCGCATCCCCCAGACACCCTGTTAAATACTCTTTTACTCCGCTCTGATACTGCCATGACTCGTTGTTGGCTTCGTCATTTTCATCGTTGAAGCTGACATAAAGCCCGGGACAAAGTACCGCCTTGGCCCGCAGTGTTCTTTTAAGGCGGGCAACATGAAATTTTGGTGAATCAAAAAATTGTGGATCAGGATAAAATCGAACGGTGGTACCGGTATTCTTTTTGGTAACTTTATCGGTACTCTTAAGATTTGATATCTTTTCGCCGTTGGCAAATTCTATGTGGTACTTTTCTCCGTTCCGTCGAATCCAAACCTCTAGTTTTGTGGAAAGCGCATTCACGACCGAAACGCCTACACCATGAAGCCCGCCTGAATACTGATAGTGGTCTCCTGAAAATTTTCCGCCGGCATGTAATCGGGTTAGAATCAGCTCCACACCACTGACACCCTCTTCTTCATGAACATCCACAGGCATCCCACGACCATTGTCGGACACCGTTAGCGAGCCGTCAGCGTGGAGAGCCACTTCGATAGAATCTGCGAAACCGCCAATGGCTTCATCGACACTATTGTCAATGACTTCGTGAGCCAGATGATTAGGTCGATCGGTTTCGGTGTACATTCCCGGTCTTTTTCTTACCGGTTCGAGCCCCGTCAGGACTTCAATTGCTGACGCTGTATAGTTACTGCTCATATATCTGCGAGATTTCAGGTGCCATTGTTACCGGTGACCGATGATAACTTAATTCATTGTGGGAATGAAAAAAGGATAACTGTTTTGCCCTTGACTGCGTTAAAAATTCTTCGAATTGCGCCCCTTTTCTGAACTATCTACTGTGCTCAATTAATAATATACTCGGCTCACCGCAAGCCTGTAATTTAATGTCCATGAACTCAACCAAGAAAACCGCTTCCAGTGACTTCGAAAAATCTCTTTTCGAACTGGAAAAAATTGTCGATAGAATGGAGAAAGGCGATCAGACTCTGGACGAAACTATGAAGGACTTTGAGCGAGGTATGATTCTCTCGGAACAATGTCAGAAGAGTCTGGACACAGCCCAACAAAAGGTTGAGAAACTGGTGAAAAAGCATGGCAGCTATGAATTGCAGTCCATGGAAGCTGAGGATGACTTCGATGAAGTCCAAGAGGAAGGATATTAGTTGAGGAACTTTGAGTCTGGCGCGCAGCAGTCTGAGGAATTTGAGTCTAGCAGCAAGTATTATTCCCAGCGAACAGAGGATGCGCTTACCGAACGGTTGGCAGATGCGGATCAGATACCGAAAAGTCTGCATCATGCCATGGAATATGCCTGTCTGGGCGGCGGCAAGCGCTTCAGGGCTATGCTTGTTTACGCTTGTGGACAATTAACCGGGGCTAAACCAGGTCAACTGGATACGGCGGCGAGCGCCATTGAAATGGTTCATGCCTATTCCTTGATTCATGACGATTTACCCGCCATGGATGATGATGATTTACGACGTGGCCGACCAACCTGTCACATACAGTTCGGTGAAGCGATCGCAATTCTCGCGGGAGACGCATTGCAGAGCAGAGCGTTTGAACTTCTGGCATCGGCTCACTGGAACCCGATTTCTGGCGGTTATAGAGCTAAAATGGTTGAAGCGCTTGCAAGAGCCATAGGGGCTCAGGGTATGGCTGGCGGACAGGTTATTGATATGCAGTCTTCAGGCATCAACCTGACTGTTGAAAGGTTGCGGGAGATGCACGGAATGAAAACCGGTGCTCTGATCGAGGCATCGGCGGTGCTCGGTGTGCTGGCATCTGAATCCGCCTCTTCTAGGGCTAGTTCACAACTTTCGGATTATGCTCGGCGGGTGGGGCTGGCATTCCAGATTGCTGATGATGTTCTGGACTATACCTCCAGCAGCGAGCAGCTTGGCAAGCACACGGGAGCAGACCAACGAATGAATAAATCCACTTATGTGTCGATATTAGGATTGCAGCATGCCCGGGAAACAGCGGAAAATCTGTCTTCACAGGCTATCGAATC
>JAIBDK010000282.1 GCA_024679435.1 Gammaproteobacteria bacterium
ATAAGCGCCATCGCTTTGGTTCTCTGACTGCTGCGGGTTAAATCTGAAGTCAACGCCAGAATTGCCGCAGAAACTGCTCCCGCTCCCTGAATGGCGCGTCCAACTATCAGCCCTTCGATAGAATCAGACCATCCGGCAACCAGACTTCCTGCAGCAAAAACAAGCAGACCGATGCTGATGACCTTTTTTCTGTCAAACCGATCAGAAAGAATTCCAAACGGGATCTGGAGTAAAGCCTGGGTTAACCCGTAGGTTCCCAGCGCAAGCCCGGTCAGAAAAGGCGTCGACCCTTCCAGGCTATGCGTATAAATAGCCAAAACAGGCAATAGCATGAACAAGCCAAACATGCGCAACGAGAATATGCCTGCCAGAGAAAATACAGCTTTTCTCTCGTTAGCTGTCAGAGAGGACCTAATTTTTGTCGAAGTCATGGATCAAAGATTAGCAAATCGCGTGAAGATACAAGGTTATAAACCGCCCCAAATTTCACCAAGACACATCGTGTTTTGAAATTGAAAAAGTCAGCTTCGTTTAAATCGCTATTTTGTATTGGCTGGAATGCAAAAGGACGCGTATAGTATCAGGTTTATTTGACAATTTTGACGCGCGTGGCTATAGAAAAAATACAAATCCGGGGAGCAAGAACCCATAATCTCAAATCCGTTGATCTAGACCTTCCCAGAGACAAGTTGATTGTTATAACGGGTCTTTCTGGGTCTGGAAAATCATCGTTGGCGTTTGACACAATCTACGCTGAGGGCCAACGTCGTTACGTAGAATCCCTTTCTACGTACGCGCGGCAGTTTCTATCTATGATGGAGAAACCCGATGTAGATCTGATTGAAGGACTATCCCCGGCAATCAGCATCGAACAGAAATCCTCGTCACACAATCCAAGATCAACCGTTGGTACGGTCACAGAAATCTACGATTATCTAAGATTGCTATTTGCACGGGTTGGTGACCCCAGATGCCCTGATCACGGCGTGACTCTGGAAGCACAAACCGTTAGTCAGATGGTCGATATTGTTTTGGCATTGCCCGAAAATACTCGGGCCATGGTCCTGGCACCCGTAGTAACGAACCGGAAAGGCGAATTTCAACAGTTGTTTAGTGAACTCTATTCGCAGGGTTATATCCGTGCCATTGTGGACGGAAACACCGTTGAGCTTGAGAGTCCTCCTGTGCTAGACAAAAAATACAAACACGATATTTCGGTCATCGTTGACCGCCTTGTCGTTAAGGAGGAAAACCAACAGCGACTCGCAGAATCCTTTGAGACTGCGCTGGCTCTGACCGACGGTAACGCCCGTGTAGCCCTTCTTGATAATGATCGCAATATTACCGAAACGCATCTTTTCTCAAGCCGTTTTGCCTGCCCGCAATGCGGATACAGTCTTGATGAACTGGAACCGAGACTTTTCTCCTTTAACAACCCAGTTGGTGCCTGTCAGAAATGTGACGGCCTGGGAGTAAGACAATTTTTTGATCCAGACCGAATTGTTCAAAACCCTGAGCTATCTATATCAGCGGGAGCAATTCCAGGTTGGGACCGTCGCAGTGGCTACTACTACACTCAACTGGTTTGTGTTGCCAAACATTTCGGTTTTGATATTGATATCCCGTTTAACGAGTTTTCTGATGGTGCAAGAAAAATTTTTCTTCACGGCAGTGGAGAAGAGAAAATCAATTTCGTCTATTCCAGACCGGGACGCAAATTTGAAAAACAGCATATTTTTGAAGGTGTCTTGAATAATTTTAATCGTCGTTACAGGGAAACAGAATCTACATCTGCCAGAGAAGAACTAGCGAAGTATATGAGTTCAAAAACATGCAATGAGTGTCAGGGAAGTCGCCTGAGGAGTGCAGCCAGAAATGTATTTGTTGGTGAACAAACAATTCAGGCATTAGCTGTTCAGCCCGTTGGAAAAACACTGGAATTCTTTGAAACACTGGATCTGCAAGGAAGAAAAGCTGAAATTGCTGAAAAAATAATTCAGGAAATTAGCTCCCGACTTGGGTTCTTAATCAACGTGGGATTGAATTACTTGTCTCTGTCCAGAGCAGCAGAAACGCTTTCTGGGGGAGAGGCGCAACGCATCCGACTCGCATCTCAAATAGGCTCTGGCCTTGTAGGGGTTATGTATGTGCTAGACGAGCCGTCTATTGGACTTCATCAGAGGGACAACCACCGGCTTCTGGAAACGCTATTCCATTTGCGGGATCTAGGAAATACCGTAATTGTGGTAGAGCACGATGAAGAAGCCATTCTTAATGCGGATTATGTCGTCGATATTGGGCCCGGTGCGGGTAAACACGGGGGCACTGTGGTTGCCAAAGGAACACCTGCCCAGATATGTAAAGCAAAGGACTCAATGACCGGCAGGTATCTGAGTCGAAATGAAAGTATTGAAATCCCTGAATCCCGCAGCCCTATTGACACCACCAAGTTGCTGAAAATCTGGGGGGCATCTGGGAACAATCTAAAAGATGTAGCGGTGCAAATTCCAATTGGTTTGCTTACCTGCGTCACGGGTGTTTCAGGATCGGGAAAATCCACTCTGGTTAACGGTACGCTCTACCCCGCGGTTGCAGATCAGTTAAATCTGGTCAGGGCAAAGCCTCAACCCTATAAAGATATCTCAGGTCTCGATCATTTCGATAAAATAATTTCTATTGATCAAAGTCCAATCGGCAGAACCCCGAGATCTAATCCAGCTACCTACACTGGTCTGTTTACCCATATTCGCGAGATATTTACCAACACGCAGGAATCCCGCGCAAGGGGTTACAAACCAGGAAGATTTTCGTTCAATGTCAAAGGTGGACGATGCGAAGCCTGTCAGGGAGACGGATTGATTCGTGTAGAAATGCATTTTCTATCTGATATCTACGTCCCTTGTGACGTTTGCAAAAGCGAACGATACAACCGGGAAACTCTGGATATCAAATTCAAGGGCAAAAATATCAGTGAAGTATTGCAACTTACGGTGGAGGAAGCAGCAACCTTCTTTTCAGCAATTCCAGTGATTAAACGAAAACTTGATACCTTACTC
The DNA here is from genome assembly GCA_024679435.1 of Gammaproteobacteria bacterium. Lineage (GTDB taxonomy): Bacteria > Pseudomonadota > Gammaproteobacteria > Arenicellales > Poriferihabitantaceae > JAIBDK01. Next base: position 3,057 of record JAIBDK010000282.1, read on the forward strand.
GATGTGGGGCTTGGTTATATAACGCTCGGCCAAAGTGCCATCACACTATCCGGCGGTGAAGCCCAACGAGTAAAGCTTTCTCGTGAACTCTCAAAACGCGATACTGGCCGAACTCTTTATGTTCTTGATGAACCCACAACTGGCCTGCATTTTCATGACATCAAGCAACTCCTGGTGGTCCTGCATAGATTAAGAAATCAGGGTAATACGATTATCGTAATCGAACACAATCTTGATGTGATAAAAACAGCAGACTGGGTTATAGATCTTGGCCCTGAAGGGGGTGACGGTGGTGGGGAGATAGTGGCTTTCGGCACACCAGAAGACATTTCAATCTGCAAAAAGTCTCACACAGGCGAATATCTTAAGGCTTTGTTGTAGATTGTTTTGGTGAAGGCAACTTCAACTCAACACCATAGGAGCGTTATCCACTTCGTTTAACATCATAAACATTCTGAATCGAGGATAATCTCTGGATCAGCTCGTTTGGCCGAATCTTTCCCTCTACCTCTAGCATGAGATTAATCCGAGTAACGTACTCATCGTCGGTATCCATGCTAGCCTTGAGGATGTCTGCTTTACCTGACTTCAGAACATCGGTTATTTCATGGAGCAACCCGGACCGATGATAAGCGGTGACCACGATACTAACTAAATAACTACTTGTTTGAGTGTTCCCCCAATCTACCTCAATCAACCTATCAAGGTGATCATCATCGACATTGCGGATATTAATACATGACTTACGATGAATAGAGACACCCTTGCCCATGGTGATATACCCTACAATACTGTCTCCGGGAACTGGATTGCAGCAATTTGCCGGATGTGTCATAAGATTTCCAACACCCTGGACGATAAAGTCATTGCCCCTTTGTGCTTTCTTGTCTGATTTGCCTCGCCGTGACGATGTGACATTGTCCACGGATACCTTTTGCTGTTTTTTAAACGGATACAGCGCCTTGGAGAT
>JAIBDK010000233.1 GCA_024679435.1 Gammaproteobacteria bacterium
CGGTGATTTCCAGACCCAGAAATTCGCATATCTGATCCAGCCGTTCCAGTATAAATGTCCGTTCAGCAAACAGTCTCTTCACACTTGCTTCGGAAAGGCCCAATACTTCTGCCACATCACGGTAGGTCTTTTTTTGTGTCTTAAGTTCTTTTTTAAGGATATCGACCAACGCGCCAGACTTTGCCATAGTATTATTATTTAATTCTTTATGTTTTATTTTTTGATACTTTATCAATAATAGTTGTGTTTTCCAATTCTTTTTTTCATAGTTGACCGTATGCAACTATCTCGTGGTCACATCAAATCCAGAAATCGGACAGAGATTTTTAGCCCGATATTGTCAAGGTTAATCTGGACTTTTCGCAGGCTCAATATCGCCCATATCCTGACCTGGATAACCTATCCGGGGCTGATCGTAGCTTCGTTATCAGGGTTTTTCATTCTTCAGGACAGGGGCATGAATCTGGCGATAGCGACATTATCGCCGGTGGTCTTTGGAATGCTGCTGATTGTTATGATTGAGCGACAGTTTCCCTATCGGGAGGATTGGCAGCCAAACCGGGGGGATGTTGTTAACGACGTGCTTTACATGGCTATTGTTCAAAACATTCTTCCCAAGTTTCTGGGTTTTATACTTGCCTTAACTGCGCTCAACGCTCAATTATTTGATGTTGAATCGCTTGCCGGCTTATGGCCGCATCACTGGCCTTCATGGGGTCAAATGTTATTGATGCTGGGCTGCGCGGAATTTCTGCGCTACTGGCTTCATCGACTGGCACATAACTGGCCGCCGCTTTGGCGGCTTCACGCTATCCACCATTCGCCACCAAAGCTGTACACACTTAACGTCGGCCGATTCCATCCCTTTGAAAAAACGCTGCAATTTCTGTGTGACGCGTTGCCATTTATGCTTTTGAGTGTATCTGAAAATGTTTTGGCTCTTTACTTCGTGTTCTATGCGTTAAACGGCCTGCTTCAACATTGCAATATTACCGTGCGCCTCGGATATCTTAATTTTATTGTCAGTGGCCCGGAACTTCATCGTTGGCATCACTCACAGCGCGTTGAAGAATCAAATCATAACTTTGGCAACAACCTGATTATCTGGGATCTCTTATTTGGTACCTGGTTTCTACCAAGTCATCGCAAAGTATTAGCGCTGGGATTGACAAACAGCAACTATCCCATGGGGTTTATGCAACAACTAGCGATACCGTTTAAAAACAACCCAGATAAGTTTTCGCGGGAACCTTAATCATGAATGCATGGATCATAAATAGGCTGCTGGCTTTAAAGATGGCTGCTATAAAACGATTCCTGTGGCAGCCGCTACATTTGAAAAGTCATAATCCACAACAAACGCAGGAAACATTGCTACTCCAGATACTCCGCAGCCATAAGGCCACCCGATTTGGCAGAGAGCATAGATTTGAGCATATTCGATCCTATGAAGATTTCTGTAAATCGGTTCCGGTCTGCAATTACGAAAATTTACGCAGTTACATAGAATTTCAGGAAGCGGACAAGTCAGCCCATCTGAACCCTCAGCAGCCTATTATGTACGCACAAACCAGCGGGACCAGCGGTGCGCCGAAGAATATCCCTGTTCTTAATTCTACTGTTAAGCAATTTAAACAGGGTCAACAGATTACGGCCTACTCGATTTATAGAGACATTCCCGAGGCCTATGCCGGAAAAATACTGGGCATCACCGGTGCCGCAGCGGAAGGAATCTTAAATGCCGGGACTCCTTATGGCGCCATATCGGGTTTTATCTATCAAAGCATGCCCAGGATTATGCAGCAAAAATATGTCGTGCCCCATGGTGTTTTCGAGATTGAGGACTACCAGAAGAAATACTACAAAATCGCGACACTGGCTCTGGCGGAGGAAAACATCACGATGATTGCAACTGCTAACCCATCGACTGTTTTGAAAGTTGACCAGGTTATCAATGAGCATACCGAGAAAATAATTAGTGAGGTTCGTCTGATTAATGCGGAACGTGCAAGAAGTCTGCAACTTCTTATGAACAAAAGGGGCGAGCTAAGGATGTCCGATATCTGGCCGCATCTCAAAGCCATCGTTACCTGGACCGGTGGCAACTGCGGAGTGCTCGTTCCAAAGCTACAAAACCGGGTACCATCTGACGCCCGGTTTGTTGAGCTCGGTTACGTCGCAAGTGAATTTCGTGGCGGTATCACGATCGATGGTCTGTCTAATAGACAAATACCGACTTTCCACGACAATTTTCTCGAATTTGTTGAAAAGGAACGATGGGAAAGCAATATGCCTGAGTTTTTGCGATTGCACGAAATTAAACCAGGTAGGCAATATTACATATTTCCCACCACGCGGAATGGACTCTATCGATACAACATCAACGACCTGATCGAGGTTACCGGAAACTATAACAACACCCCAACCATTGCATTTGTGCAGAAGGGCAAGGACGTAACCAATCTAACCGGAGAGAAGCTGTGCGAGGGGCAACTGGTCCAGGCTATGACAGATATCATCAAAAACCATCAGTTTGATATTCCATTCTTCAAGATGCTGGGTAATCCGGAAGAACGGCAATACACACTTTTTGTCAGTCAGAAAATGCTGGATATCCGTGATCTGGACAGGAGGCTATGCGAGCTTAATATTGAATTTAATGCCAAGCGAAAAAGTGGCCGATTAAAACCAATTCGGATGCAGGAAGTGCTGGGTTCAACTGCCGAGGCCTATAAAAAACATTGTCTGGCCAGGGGACAACGTGAAAGTCAGTTCAAAATGTCCTATTTACAAAACGTGCAGGATTGCACATTTAAATTTGACAACTACATTTGTGGAACATCATATGCAGCTCAGTGAGTTTGACATTCAGCCACTCCATATTCCGTTCAAGTTTTCGTTTCAACATTCTGAAGCAAGTCGCAGTGTAACTGAGACGCTCATTGTTAAAACGAAAACCCGTAAAGGCATACAGGGGATCGGAGAAGGATGTCCAAGGCATTATGTAACCGGAGAAAATATCGAATCTGCAATGACATTTTTGGGAGAGAACAGAAACAACTTTCTAAAAATCGGTTCTCTCACTGATCTCGAATGCTGGATCTCTGAGAATACACGTGCAATTGATCAAAACCCCGCCGCTTTTTGCGCAATGGAACTTGCCTTACTGGATACTCTGGCCAAGACCCAAAATGTTTCAGTAGAACGCCTGGTTTCCCTGCCAGATTTGACCGGGCAGTTTCATTATTCCGCTGTGCTTGGTACCGAAAACTCTAAATATTTTCATGCCTTCCTGAACAGATATCTCCAAATGCAGATGAAAGATTTCAAGGTTAAACTGTTTGGCGATAGCGGCATAGACAGCCAAAATCTAAGCGCGATCAAAGCATGTAATCGAACGGGAGTGCGGGTTCGCCTTGACGCAAATAATCTCTGGGGTGATTCCACCATCGCATTAGATTATCTTAACGAACTTAACTTTCCATGTTTTGCGCTGGAAGAGCCATTAACAAAGAATGATTACCTCGGAATGCGCCAGATATCGCGAGAACTGGATATTCCGGTAATTCTCGACGAAAGCTTCACCAGGCTACAGCAATTTGATCTGGTTGGAGCAGACCCGAAAACCTGGATTCTCAACATACGAATATCAAAGATGGGTGGCATTCTAAGGGCAATCAAAGTCGCGGACAAAGCCCGAAATTTAGGTATACCCCTGATCATCGGTGCTCAGGTAGGGGAGACCAGCGTCCTTACTCGTGCCGCACTTACCGTTGCAAATTCCTTCCGCGACATCCTGATTGCTCAGGAAGGTGCCTTTGGAACCTTTTTGCTGGAAAGAGACATCGTTAATCCGCCCATCATGTTCGGTAATGCGGGGGTTTTGGACGCGGCTTGCCTGTGACGCACCTATAACCTATCTATCGCCCCTGCGATTCAAACAAAATCAGAGTGCAAAAACATCTTAGCGTCCTCACCTACAAGATCTCAACCTTGATTGAAGACGGACTTCCTCCGCATGTGTCATTCATATCCTGAGGACACGCTGAGACCACAATATGGGCATCCATTTCCACTCGCAATGTCATATTGTCTCCGGGGTTGGTTTCTGGCGCCTTGACGTCAAAAGTACCATCGGGATACAGAAAAAAATTAGTAAACAGATTCCACGGCTGGGGTGTGTAAGGCAGATGGAGTCCCAGCTGCTTTAAACCCAAATGGAGATTGTCCTGACAATTTACGTGGTAACCGTCTTTTTCATCATCCCAGCCAAGTTCTTTATAGCGATAAATATCACATGCCGCATATTGCATGTCATGTTGGCCAGGCGAATTATCTTCGATCAATGTGACAATGGGTTGACGGTGATTTGTATACGCTGAGTCTTGAAGACCCGGATAAACCTTCTCGATAGATGGCTTGGTATGTTCGCAGGATAAATGCTCAAAAATATTGGACTGGTTAAATGCCCAAAAATCTATGGGTTGTGCACCCTCCAAATCAGTAAAACGTAACCTTGCGCCTTTTATCAGAGAAAACGAG
>JAIBDK010000159.1 GCA_024679435.1 Gammaproteobacteria bacterium
GTTTATTTGCCCATCGACGTCTTCGATCCGGGTTTCAAGCGCATCGAGCAAATCCAGGGCATTGATCTCCGAACGCCGAAGTAGTTTGAGTATCTCTAGTGCGGATTTCTGAATTAGTTCCGGAATATCATCTTGCATTTTTGAGGTCGTAAATGATCGATGATGATACTGATGACATCACCGATCATTGATATGTGGCCTTATTAATCAGATGCAGGCATGTCGTTAGGGTCAATTCCCGGAACATGGGTAACACCAGAAAGTTCTTTCCAGTTGACCGGATAGGCGGCATAGAAAATCACGGCTTTCTCGTCTGCTTCATATTTCACGTGATTATCTTTAGGCACGTACATCATGTCACCGGCATTTAATTCATAATCTTCGCCATCGACGACCAGACGAAATTTCCCCTGAAAGCAGTAAATCAGTTCATCGCAAGTCAGATCCCAGGGCACCGAAACCTTATTGAGGAAATTGATACCGCCCGCCATAGTGGCACCCATCTTAGTATTGACGAAGGGTTTAATAAATGTTCCGCCTTCTTCAAGGTTGTCCAGACGATCCGAAATCTCGGACATTCGATATACTGATGGTTTAGCCATTGGGTGTTCTCCAGATAAGAGTAAAAATGTTGCTTTTGGCACAGGACATTCTGTGCGCGGAATGTCGAATACTATTGAGTAAGTCGGTGAAATACAATTGTTTAGCTGATTATTTTTCCTGAAAGGGAATATGCTTGTTACCATCCGAACTTTGATTTATTTTATCCAAACTATCGAATTTCCAAATGCTTGTCGGTCTGACCTCTCTTTTTGCAGGTTCCTTGCTTGCTTCTACTATTGTGCCCGGTGGGGTAGAAGTATTGCTGTATTACATGTCTACGTCGGGAGATTATCATTGGTGGCCGCTGCTGATAACTGCGACTGCGGGTAATACTATCGGTGGGATCATAACTTTTTTTATGGGGGATTTGCTTGACCGAGGTATGACCCGGGTGGGTTGGTATGGCCGGGTTCAACGTTTCTTCAAATTGAGTGAAAATGCGCTTGAGAAGATACGAAAATATGGAGTTGGGGCGTTATTTTTTAGCTGGTTGCCAATCATCGGTGATCCGTTGTGTCTGGCTGCCGGTTATCTCCGTCTCCCATTCTGGTCAAGTGCGTTGATGATCCTGATTGGGAAATTTGCCAGGTATTCTGTTTTGCTATGGATTTATGCCCAGCCCTGGGCAACGGTTCCCTGATAGTGTTGGCAGGCTTCGTTTTAAGGATGTCAGGTCAAAGCGCCGCTGCAACTACTACCGGCTCCGGCGGTGCAACCAAAACAGTGTTTTGCCACTGAGATGGGCGCGTTTTTCAGTTGATTGGCGTTGATTTCCCATAATTGTTTTCTGCCGGTGAGTGCCAGAGGCATTTCCAGCATTTGATTAAAATCACAATCATATACGTAACCTTGCCAATCGACACTGATAAGGTGACGACACATTAGTGGTTCTACGTTGCTAGGATTAAAATTATCAACCAGTAACTGCTCATAGCTGGCGAGCTGACCAGTTCGTTTGAGAAAATGCTCAAATCGTTTAACAGGCAGATTGGTAATAGTGAACAGATTGTTAAATTCTATATTGAAATCTTTTTTTAGTCTGGATTTGTATTCAGCTTGGAGTTCTGCCTGACTCGGTGGAAGGTGCGGGCCGACGGGGTTGTACACCAGATCAAGGCTAAGATCTTTGTCTCTCCCATATCCCACTTTATTGAACGCCTGAAGTCCGGAAATACTCTTGCCGAATACGCCTTTACCTCTTTGCTGATCTACATTTTCCTTGCTGTAGCAAGGCAGGGAACAAACCAGTCGGATTTTTCTGTCTGAATACCATTGAACCAGATCTTCCTGACCGGGTTCGTATTGCACGGTAATATTGCACCGCGAAGTAACGTCGATATTAAGCTTTATGAACCTGTCACAGAATTCTCTGAAATGCGGAATCATCTCGGGCGCGCCGCCCGTGATATCCACTGATTGAATATTGTTTTTGCCGGCCCACTCGAGAATTTTTGACATGGTTCCCCAAGTCATCATTTCAGTACGTTTAGGGCCCGCCTCCACATGGCAGTGCTCACATGCCTGATTGCACAGATAGCCCAGGTTAATTTGCAACTGCGATAAACGGGCTCTCTTCAGAGGAAATTGGTTATTGACTCTTAAAACCTGGTTAAAATCGTGTCGTACACTGATATCCATTTTTATATGATACTGAAAATTTTTATTTGTTAGAAGAATGATTCTGAGTATAAACGCGATTATTCGCAGCGGAATCAGGGTTCCTGTCTTAGTGCTTCAAATTTTAATGAAGTTCCCTGAGAAAAAAAATATTTTATCTTCAGGTGGTCTGAAAAGCAGAATCACATAAATCGGACAAAATACACGTCTCACATTTTGGTTTTCTGGCAGTGCAGGTGTAACGCCCGTGCAGAATCAGCCAATGGTGCGCATCAAGTTTGAATCGGTCTGGCACCCTTGCGAGCAGATTCTTTTCTACCTCAATGACATCTTTCCCAGGAGCAATTCCTGTTCGATTGGAGACCCTGAAGATATGGGTATCAACGGCGATCGTGGGTTGTCCGAAGGCGGTGTTTAGAATCACATTGGCGGTTTTTCTTCCGACTCCAGGAAGCGCTTCCAGCTGCTCGCGGGTTTGAGGCACGATGCTGTTATGTTGGTCGATCAGGATTTCGCAGGTTTTAATCACATTGACCGCCTTGGTGTTAAACAACCCTATCGTCTTGATGTACGTCTTAAGGGCGTCAACGCCAAGATTTTTTATTGCTTTAGGGGTGTTTGCAATGGCATAGAGTTTCTCTGTTGCTATATTGACAGAAATGTCTGTTGCCTGCGCGGAGAGAATGACCGCGACAAGTAGTTCAAAAACAGAATTGTAATTCAGTTCTGTTGTGGGCTCGGGCATATGTTTCTTAAGCCTGTTGAATGCGGTGGTGATTTGTCTGCTTTGCATGTTTGGATCAAATCGTTGTTTAACAGCGAGCTTTCATAATCATTTATTGCGCAGACGTGTTTAATCCACTGGACTTTCTTCGCAGGGCTTCCTGTATTTCTTTTTTCATTTGCTCGCGTTCTGTTTTTTGGCGTTGCTGCTGACGTTGTTGTGCACGAACCTCTATTCTCGACAGTTTTTTTTCAGTATTAATTCTGGCTTTGTTGACTTGCTCCACCGCGTAACCGGGCCACCTGCTAATAGGCCCCTTTTCAGAAGATGGTGGGTCGATCAGACTAATACAGTCTGTGGGGCAGACCGGAATGCAGAGTTTACACCCTGTGCATTCATCGGCGATTACCGTATGCATCAGTTTTGGTCCGCCGACAATACAGTCAACCGGGCAGGCCTTTATGCATAGCTTGCATCCAATGCATTGGTTCTCATGAATAAGGGCAATAACTTTGGGTTCATGAGTCCCGTGTTTTTCGTTAAGGGGTTTTGCCTGCACGCCGAGTAAATTAGACAAGGCAGAAATAGTGATGTCTCCTCCTGGTGGACACTGATTGATATCCGCATCTCCCTGGGCTATTGCCTGAGCATATTCCCGACATCTCGGATATGTGCACAGTGTGCACTGGGTTTGTGGCAGACATTGATCAAGCTGGTCTACAAGTGGACTGTGTATTGAAATAGTCATGGGGGTGATCGTGAGAGAGTGCAGAGATGAAGTGAGATAATAAACCAGAAAAGCAATCAAGTATTGTATGGCTTCACTATCCGATGTAATACTATCTGCCTGATGAATTTTGGGGTTTTGTGCAAACTAATCGGCAGACACCGAAAAATGTTAATATCCACGAATCGGATAAAAATGTGAAATGCGCATAGTCTGAGTCCCATTTGCTATTAATTCACTATACTTTTCAATGAGTTCTGTTCAAAACCACTATCAGGAAAAATTCCGCCAGATCGCAGGGCAAACATCATTTGGGTTGCTCCCCATGGAAGAACAACGGTTTATTGAAGCTAAAGCTGCAGAGTTTCAATTTACACAACAGGAACTGCGTCAAATAAGTGAAATGGCGTTGGATCGAACCCGCTGGAAGGAAACTGCGCTGTCGAGCATCTGGCCGCTAGATATTGTTGTGGGGGTTAAAACTGACAATCGGCGCGCTAAAAAGAAAATACTTAAGCTGCTTCAGGGCAGCCAGCAAGATCTCAGAGTGAACCACAAAAACTACGATCGGTTGAGTCTGGAAGATAAGCCCAAAACACGAAAGCCGGTTTTAAAGGCGATGGTTCAACCACAACTTGGACTCGGCCGTTGTCCAGTAGCGTCGGAACGCACGCGATGTTGTAATTTAATGACACTGGATGCGGTCGAAAAATGCGGTTTTGACTGCAGTTATTGCAGTATTCAATCCTTTTACCACGGCGACGAAGTGGTGTTTGACAGCAGCTTCGCTGAAAAATTGGGCAGGCTCAAGCTGGATCCGGACAAAAGTTATCATATCGGAACCGGGCAGTCCTCGGATTCCCTTATGTGGGGGAATCATCAGGGGATACTTGCGGGCTTGTGTGAATTTGCTCGAAAGAATCCTAATGTTATTCTTGAGTTGAAAACCAAATCGAAAAATATCGGCTGGCTGCTGAAAAATGACATACCGGCAAATATGATTTGTACCTGGTCGTTAAATCCACAAACTATTATCGATCATGAAGAGCACCTGTCTGCATCATTGACCCAGCGTATTGACTCTGCCAAGGCACTGGCCGACAAGGGGTGTGTGGTGGGCTTTCATTTTCATCCAATAATTCATTATCAAGGATGGGAAGGAGACTATGCTGATATTGGTGAGACTCTGGTTAAAAAATTTGCGCCCTCTCAGGTTGCTCTGGTTTCAATGGGTACACTGACATTTACCAAATCTGTCATGAAAACCATTAGAAACCGTGATCTCACCAGCAAGATACTGCAAATGCCTATGGAACCTTCTGCTGGGAAGCTGTCCTATCCTTTCGAAGTTAAACTGGATATTTTCAGGCATGTGTATGGTTCTCTGAGCCCATGGCATAAAAAGGTTTTTTTCTACCTTTGTATGGAGCCTCAATCTCTTTGGGAACCGGTTTTCGGGTTCGATTACGATGACAACGATACTTTTGAAAAGGCGATGAAGTCAGCTTATTTTGACAAAATAAAAGGTGCCTCGGATATGTCTCCGGGCTAATATTTACCGATTCCATATTTGAATTTACAACCATGACTGAACACAAAGATAATCTACATGAAGTGACAGGTATTGATCTTCTTCGAAATGCGGCGTTGAATAAATCAACCGCGTTTACAGAAGAAGAGCGAGATAGACTGAAACTGCGCGGTTTGTTGCCTCCTAGCGTGGGCACCATGGATCGTCAGATCGCGCGGGTGCTTGCAAATATGCGACGCAAGGAAAGTCCGATTGAAAAATACATTTTCCTCTCGGCACTCCAGGACCGCAATGAGCGTTTGTTCTATCGTTTAATTATTGAAAACTTTCAGGAAATTGTGCCGCTGATTTATACCCCTACGGTTGGCCAGGCATGCAAAGAATTTGCCAATATATTCAGAACAGAGAAAGGATTTTACATCACTGCAAATGATAAGGGTCGCATCAGGAGAATTCTTGATAACTGGCCAAATAAGGATGTACGCATCATCGTCATTACAGATGGTGAACGGATTCTCGGGCTAGGAGACCTTGGTGCTAATGGTATGGGTATTCCCATAGGAAAACTCGGTTTATATTGTGCTTGTGCCGGTATATCTCCAGACCAGACATTGCCAATTATGTTTGATGTCGGGACCAACAATCAGGAATTGCTGGA
>JAIBDK010000046.1 GCA_024679435.1 Gammaproteobacteria bacterium
ACCAGTATCTGCCCATCGGTACCTGCTCCGGCCCCAATACCGATAACCGGCACGTTCAGAGCCGCAGTTAACCGTTCACCCAAAGAACGAGGAACACATTCAATTAAAATTATCCCGGCACCCGCATCCTGCAAAATTAACGCTTCATCGATGATCGACTGACTTTTCTCAGGATCTCTTCCCTGAACCCGATAACCACCGAGATGATTAACGGACTGCGGCGTCAGGCCCATGTGGGCACAAACCGGAATTCCTCTTTCAGTTAACAGTCGTGTTGTTTCTGATAGCCATGCTCCCCCTTCAAGCTTGACCATTTGAGCGCCTTCACGCATCAGAATCGCCGCACTTTCGAGGCTTTTGGACGCGGAGTGATAACTCATGAACGGTAAATCCGCAATCAGCAAAGCGCCAATGTTGCCTCTCTTCACACATCGCATATGGTAAGCCGTGTCCTCAATGGTCACCGGCAAACTGCTATCATGGCCCTGAATAACCATTCCCAGCGAATCCCCTACAAGTAAAACCTCAACCCCACAATTGCTCGCCGCATAGGAACTGCAGTAATCATAAGCAGTCAGACAAGCGAATTTCTCACCCGCCTGCTTCATTTTCATGAGACTTGAAATGGTGATATTCCGACTCTGAGACGACTGAACCGACATATTTTATTCCTTAGACATTATCCGTGTTTAACATATTAGAAATACCGGGCAGGTTCAATAACTATTTTAAAGGCCCTCGAATAACCTTGCCTGAGTCCAACAAGGTCTCAATCCGCATCAACCGTGTTCGTCATTTCTGCCATTTCGCAGAGTAATTCAGTATCAATTCGAGATTGCCCTACAGGGATTTCTTCTTTAAACTTCGACCCCCAGTTTGAACCAGTTATAAACTATATGGCAAAAGAAGAAGGAATTGAAATGGAAGGCACAATTGTTGAAGCCTTGCCCAACACCCTGTTTAAGGTAGAGCTTGAAAACGGTCACGAAATTATCGCCCATATTTCCGGCAAAATGCGAAAGCACTACATAAGGATTTTGCGTGGAGACAAGGTTACCGTGCAACTGACTCCTTATGATCTCAGCAAAGGCAGAATCACTTTCCGCGCGCGCTAGCCCGCATCTTTGCGATGTAACCCCCCAAAGTAAACCTGGCAGCCAACCAGCCAAGCAAGGCTGAAACCACAATCACCGCGCCACTTACCTCCAGATCGAGCAAATTGATTCTGAATTCACTGCTGTACAATCCGGCAAGATGGTTAACCGGCCTGGCCAGCAGAAACAACGCCAACATGGCGATTAGAAGAGCAACAATTCCGCCACTTATACCTTGCAGAGTGCCGAAATAAAGAAACGGTCTGCGAATAAATGTCGCCGTACCCCCAATCTGATCAATGATCTGTATTTCCTGACTTCGATTGAGAATACCCAGACGCACCGTATTGCTGATAATCAGCACCACACCAATGGCCATCAGAGACGCCATAATCAGCGTCCCCGACATAAACGCAGCAATAATGGCCTGAAGTCGCTCCTGCCATTGCTGATCGTAAGACACCGAGTCGACACCCTCCATATCAGCCAATACTGTGACAAGCTGAGACAGGTCCGCTGCAATCAGGGACTTTTCCGGAAAGACGATCAACATTGCCGGTAAAGGGTTCTCCTCGAGATCATCAATCAAATCACCCAGCTCCGACTCCATTTGGAAATCTTTGAGCACCTGTGCTCTAGATACGTATTCCACATCACTAACCAGAGGAATCTGAAGAATTTTCTGTCCAATTTCTATCACCAGCTGGTCCTCTTTCATCGGCTCCACCTGTTCGGGTTTGCCGGGACCGACATAGACCGTTATTACACTGTCTTCATTCAGTTTACCTGTCACTGACATCATACTCTGGCTAACCTTGAACAACATCAGCGGCAACGAAATAGCCACACCTAAAATAAGCGCGGTGGTCAATGTCGACCCGGGAGACCGTACCAGCCACATCAAAGTTTCGCCCAAAACCTGGAGATGCCTTTGCAACCAGACTTTCACGAATAACTGTCTCCGCTAATCTGTCCATTTTCAAGGGCCAACAATCCTGCCGCAGGGTTGTTGAGATGACGATAATCGTGGGTGGCTATAATGACCGTAACATCATGCTGATTAAAAAGAAAAAACAGCTTCATGATTTCATCCGCCAGCTCTGGATCAAGATTACCGGTGGGTTCGTCCGCCAGAAGAATATCCGGTCTCCCTACTACGGCCCGAGCGATACCAACCCGTTGCTGCTCCCCCGCAGACAACGTCTGCGGAAATCTCCTGCACAACTTCAGCAGTCCTACCTTATCCAGCGCAGCCCGTGCCCTGCGCGCGCAATCACGATTCCCCATTCCTGCAACGACCAGAGGCAGAGCGACGTTTTCTTCAACTGTTTTGTCAGGCAATAATTTGTGATCTTGAAATACGCTGCCAATGGTTCGTCGATGTAAGGCGATTCGATCACCTCGGAACAACGAAATGTCCTCATCATTGACCAGAACCTGGCCGCGAGTTGCGACCTCTGAAAGCGTGATCAACTTAAGCACGGTACTTTTTCCAGCGCCTGAATGCCCGGTTAGAAAAGTGATCGATCCCCGGGGAATAAAAACTGAAACATGTCTGAGCGCATCTAATCCACCCGGATAACGCTTCACAACTTGCTTGAACTCAATCACGATAATTCTGCAATCCTGTTAAGACTCCGACAGTTCAGGCAACAAGGCATCGACAAAGTCCTCAGCTATAAACGGCCTCAAATCGTCAACGCCCTCGCCAACACCAATATAACGAATGGGCAGTTTAAATCTGTCCGCCAAAGAAATGACAACCCCGCCGCGGGCCGTACCATCCAGCTTGGTGACACACAGACCGGTTAACGGAATCGCCTTGTTGAAGTTTTCGACCTGAGAAATTACGTTCTGGCCATTGCCAGCATCAACCGTCAACAAAACCTCATGGGGCGCGTTTTCATCAACCCGGCCCAGAACTCGCTTAAGTTTCTGGAGTTGATCCATAAGATCGCCGTGGGTATGTTGCCGGCCCGCAGAGTCAATCAGGAGATAATCCATATCCCGTGCCTGTGCCGCACTATAAGCATCGAAAGCAACGGCCGCCGCATCGGCACCATGAGATTGGGCAATCACCGGAATATCTAGTCGCTGCCCCCAGCTCTGCAATTGCTCAATTGCCGCCGCTCTAAACGTATCACAAGCTGCAAGTAAAACGCGGTTGCCCGAATTTCTGTACTGATTGGCCATTTTAGCCATTGTGGTTGTCTTTCCAACACCGTTAACCCCCACCATTAAAATCACAAATGGTTTTTTTCCATCGGTTGATTGCTCGGTCGCCTCAGAGTACTGCAACAAATCCAGAATGACAGACTTGAGCACGCTTAGCAATTCATCTGACGATTCAATCCGAGACTGAACCGCTTTTTTGCGCAACTCCGACAAGATAGTCTGAGTCGTCTGCACACCCAGATCTGCCATAATTAACTGGTCTTCGATTTCTTCATAAACGCCCTCGCTAATCTTTGGGCTGGAAGAGAATATACTTGCCAATCCGCTGGAAAGTGACTCACGGGTTTTTCTTAGGCGGGAAAATAATCCCTCTTTTGCTGACATTTTGATTTAAATCCTGAATTCAGATACGAATCGACTGGCGAACATGTTTAATCGACTCCGTTATCGTATCATTGTCCGATCGTATTTGGTTTCAAAGGATGCACATTATCCAATAGATTTTTTCTCAATTCGGCGATAGCATCCTTTCTCAACCCGTTACATTAGAAAAAACACATTCATATTGATATGGCCAGTCAGGGAAAAATAAGAATCATAGGCGGTAAATGGAGACGTCGTTATGTTTCATTTCCCTCTATTCAGGACTTACGACCCTCTCCAGATGCTGTAAGAGAAACCCTGTTTAACTGGCTGGGTCAAAACCTGGAAGGGAAATGCTGTCTTGACCTGTTTGCCGGCAGCGGTGCTTTCGGACTTGAGGCAGCATCCCGAGGTGCGCGTCGTGTTGATATGGTTGAACTCAACCGCGAAGCGGCTTCCAGCCTTTCCGCAACGGTTGAATTACTGGGCGATTTGGAAACGGTTAAATGTTTTAATATGGACTGGAAAGCGTTTCTTAAAAAGAGCACTCAGCAATACGATATCATTTTTATCGATCCACCATTCAGCAAGTCGCTAATCAAGTCGGTCTGCAACACACTGATAAATACAGACTGCCTGAATGAAGATGCACAAATTTACATTGAATCGCCAAAATCAAATTCCCCCTTACCAATCCCCTCAACTTGGCATATCATTCGAGAAACAACTCGTGGCATGGTTCAATCAACCCTAACTCAAACAACATCTCAGCAATCATGAATACAACTGCAGTGTATCCGGGTACATTTGACCCAATCACAAATGGCCACAGCGACCTGGTGTATCGAGCGGCGAAGATGTTTGACAAGGTTATTCTTGCTATCGCCCATAACCCGGAAAAATTACCGTTATTTTCTCTGGAGCAAAGGATTGAGCTTGCCAAATGTGTTTTGACAGACAACGAGAACGTCGAAGTAACCGGATTTTCCGGCCTGCTCATTGACTTCGCCAGGCAATGCAATGCAAATGTTGTATTACGTGGCTTACGAGCCGTATCAGATTTTGAATACGAATTCCAACTCGCATCGATGAATCGAAAACTTGATTGCAATATTGAAACGGTGTTCCTGACGCCTTCAGAGAATCATACTTTTGTTTCCGCCAGTCTGGTAAAGGAAATTGCCCGCTATGGTGGCGACGTCAGCAAGTTTGTGCATGCCGATGTCTATGCCGCACTGCAGGAAAAATTTCATAAATAGAGGTCTCTCCGTTGGCACTGTTTATAACTGATGACTGCATCAATTGTGATGTTTGCGAACCGGAATGCCCCAACGACGCAATCTATCAGGGTGAAATCATCTACGAAATCGACTGGAAGTTGTGCACCGAATGTGTGGGCCATTTTGAAACCAGTCAATGTGTCGAGGTCTGTCCGGTTGACTGCATACCCATTGACCCTCAACATATCGAAAGCCAGGATCAGTTGCTTCAGAAATATCAGCATCTGATGAAAAAATCTGCCTGACATTTACGTCAGTTCATTTGTGAAAACTCCCCAAACAGGCAGGCTGATTACTCAGTTCATAAGCGACCTGCGAAAAACGTCCAGACTGGCAAGACACCGCAACTGCATCGTACTTAGTGGTAGCCTAAAATGGTGTGATGCCTTATCTAAGGAGATTGTTGAACATCCTCAACCCGGGCTTTCCGTCGACACTGAGTCACAACAACAGGACACTATCAGGATTTCAGCTAATCACCCAGCGGACGCATCCGGCAAAATCAAAACGATTCACCACGACTTCGCCCGAAAATATCTTGGGCAGGAGTTTGATATTGTAATTTTTGACTGCCATCAAAATTTTTCAGCAGATGCACTGGGTATAATCGGTGGAACCATTCGTGCAGGTGGTCTGCTTTTACTGATAGTTCCAGACTTATCGATTTGGGGTGAGAGTGTTTCTACCCCATCTCCTTATACTAAAAGATTCAAGCGTATACTCACTTCTGACCCACACACTATATGCATTGGCCAGGACCAGCCATTACCGGATCTGTCTGTTGCAAAGAATCCTGATCCTGCTTCTGTTTCCTTCCTGGATCAGGATATCGCAGTTCAGGCCGTGGAAAAAGTAGTTACCGGGCAACGCAAAAGACCCGCGGTGCTCATCTCTGATCGTGGTCGCGGAAAGTCTGCTGCACTGGGGTTGGCCGCCCAAAGCCTGCTGCTCCAGAGTACCAACAAAAATAAGATAAAAATCGCCGTAACCGGATTTAATCGCCAGTCGGTGGAAACTGTTTTCCAACATGCAGGACTGGATGATACATCTTCCAGTTTAAAATTTTATCCTGCGGAAAAACTGGCCCTAAAAAAACGCAAATGTGACCTGCTGCTGGTTGATGAGGCTGCGTCAATACCGATGCACTTACTGGAACATATTCTTCAAAATTACAGTCGAATTGCTTTTTCCAGCACTGTTCATGGCTATGAGGGAACCGGAAGAGGATTTGTACTGAGTTTTTCAAAACTGCTGAATCAATATACCCGAGGCTGGAAAACTACCCGACTCGAGGCTCCCATTAGATGGTCTGTTGATGACCCGCTGGAATCTCTTCTTTTTAAATTACTGTTACTGGACGCAGAAATCAGCCCTTTGGAACAGACTGCATCCCCATCAGATTTTTCATCTCAGATATCAGAAGCAGAACTAATCAATCCGGAATCTCTGATCCAGAACAATTTACTTTTACAGGACGTTTTTGGTTTGTTAACTCAGGCACACTATCGGACACGACCCTCGGATTTACAAAATCTGCTCGACAATCCTGCAAACCGGTTACTCAGAATAAGCTGCCACAATCAAACGACTGCTATCATTCATGTTGTCATGGAAGGAAGTCTTGAAAATGACGTCGCAATATCCGTCTGGAAAAATCAACGACGACCAAAAGGTCATCTAATCCCAGAGATACTCTCGGCCCAACTCGGCCTCTGCGAAGCCTCATCACTCAGAACCGCAAGAATAGTCCGTATAGTGACACATCCCGAGTTACGTCGACGTGGATTGGGGTCAATGGCACTTGAAGCCGTTGAACAGATTCTGACCAAAGAAATTGATATGCTTGGCACCACTTTTAGCCTCAGTGCGGATACACTATCATTCTGGCTAAGCAACCGATTTCAACCTGTCAGAATAGGAATAGCCAAAAGTTCTAATACTGGCCACCATAGCTGTACTTTATTAAAATCGTTGTCAGATGATGCAGCACATATTCAGCATGAAGCAGCACGTCAGCTGTCAACAAATATCGGAATTGCGTTATCGAGAGATCTGAATACGCTGGACGCTGAGATTGCAATCGCAATTATTCGTAGTGTTAATGGTCACAAACAATCACCACGGGACTATCTTCAAACATTGCATCAAAGACAATATGATGACTTGATCTGCCTCGCTTACTTTGGTCGAAACCCGGATGGTATGATTTCTGTTCTTTGCAATTTTGTGCGAATTATTCTGTCTTTCAAAGATAACGGACTCGATCAGGAAATGGAAACACTGCTGGTGCAACGAGTGCTGCAAAACAGGGAATGGGGAAAATGCGTCGCACTTTCTCAATCATCGGCCAGACCCCAGGACAGAACGCAGGGCAAGACCCAGGGCATGGTTCAATTAAGGAACATTATTCGCTCAAGCCTTGAAAAGTTCGATTCTGAGAGGGCAATAGAGCGTCTGGCACATTATGATTCGACGTGATTCCCTAATCTCAGGAGTGCTTTCTCAACAGTTTGATTAGCGAGGACCTGGCGCATCCAGGCCGCCCTGCACCTTTAATCAGGAGTGCACGGCTGTAATGACGTCAAGGAAAGCCTTATTTTCCGTATCACAACTCACGGTGATACGAAGGCAATCTTTTAGCGCATCGTTTGAACCGTTCAGATTTTTTACTAGGACGTTTTGTTTTTTCAATTCGCCGTGAACAAAATCTGCCCCCAGAGCGGTACGCATAAGTAGAAAGTTGGTTTCACTGGGATAGACAGTAATACCCGGAACATTATTCAAAGTCTCGTACAGCATACCCCGGGATTCGATAATCTGCCTGGACTGCCGTTTCATGATATCGTAATGACCGAGGAGATGTTTGCCACTAACCTGAGTCAGTATATTTATATTATAGGGAAGGCGCAGCTTCTCTAGCTGCTCAGTCCAGTGCTCGCCGGCAGCAAGCATTCCAAGACGCAATCCGGCCAGACCACTTTTGGAAAGCGTTCGCAAGACCACCAGATTAGGAAAATTTTTCACTTCCCCGAGCCATGATTTTCCGCAGAACGCGTTATATGCTTCGTCGACAACGACCATACCCGGAGCTTGATTAATAATTTCTCTTATCTGCGAATCTGCAAAGCAATTGCCTGTCGGGTTATTGGGATAGGCGAGAAAAACACATGCCGGTTGATTCTTCTCAATAGCACCCAGGGTCTCCTGAAAATTTAATGAAAAATCAGGGTTAAGCGGCACACCAACAAACCCGGTATTGGTGGCCAAACTAATTTGTTGATACATTGAAAAACTCGGAGTCGGTGACACGAACACCCGATTTTCTCCACCCAGTAAAATAGCAATCAGCTGAATCAGTTCATCTGATCCATTACCTAAAACCAGGGCACATTCTTCAGGAATTTCGAGACATTGTCTGATTTGAATTTTTAACTCCCGGGAATCGGCATCAGGATAGCGATTCACATCAACCCTTGATAATGCTTCCAACCAGCTTTTCCTGATGGCATCATCAAGCGCAAACGGGCTTTCCATTGCATCCAGTTTTATCATTCCTGTCGAATCGGGAACATAATAGGAATCAAGTTCCCGGACATTGGGGCTGACCCAGGTTTCTATGAGTGATTCGGTATCCTTCACTTCAATAAATTACCGAATTAACGAAAAGTTCCGTTTCTGTAACGCGCCGACTTTTCATGAGCGGTAAGCCCCTCGCTGGCAGCCAACAGCCCCGCTACCTCGGCCATCTCCCGAGCACCCTGCTCTGACACCCGAACTATGCTGCTACGTTTTTGAAAATCATACACGCCCAGAGGGGAACTAAACCGGGCCGTGCCGGAAGTAGGTAAAACGTGATTTGGCCCTGCGCAATAGTCTCCAAGTGCTTCAGCACTGTATTTTCCTGCAAAAATTGCACCTGCATTATGAACCTGATCAATCAGCGTATCGGCATCTTCCACCATCAACTCGAGATGCTCCGGCGCAACACGATCCGAAATGCGGACCGCCTCAGAAAGATTGTCTACCAGAATAATTGCACCGTTGTCTTTCAGGGATTTTTCAATGATATCGCGTCGCTCCATCTGAGGAAGAAGTTTAGCAACAGAAGCCTTAATTCTTTCAACCTGAGCCGGTGAATCGGTCACCGCAATAGATTGCGACAGCTCATCATGTTCGGCCTGGGCGAATAAATCCATGGTGACCCAATCCGGGTTTGCAGAATCATCGCAGATCACCAGCACTTCTGAAGGACCGGCAATCATATCGATGCCGACATCACCAAATACCATTTTTTTAGCCGCGGCAACATACGCATTCCCCGGCCCGACTATGGTATCTACACGAGGAACAGTCTGGGTACCGTATGCCATGGCAGAAACCGCCTGAGCACCGCCGACAGTGAAGATTCGGTCAACGCCGCAAATTCCGGCCGCAGCGATAACGGTAGGATTAATTTGTCCTGCAGGAGTTGGGACGGTCATGACAATTTCGGACACGCCGGCTACCTTTGCGGGTATTGCCGTCATCAAAACCGAAGACGGGTAAGCCGCTTTACCGCCAGGCACATAAATTCCCACTCTTTTCATCGGCGTGATCTTTTGACCCAGCACCGTTCCATCCTGTTCGGTAAAATTCCAGCTGCGAGCAACTTCCCGAGAATGAAATTCCCGGATTCTCCGGGCTGCTATTTCCAAAGCATTGGTGAGCTCACCATCGACAGTGGCACCAATCCGTCTAATTTCAGCAGTCGGCAACTCCAACTCACTGATGTCCTCTGCTTCAACCTGATCAAAACGACGGGTATATTCAAGCAGCGCTGCGTCCCCTTCTGTTCGCACTCTTCTGACGATATCAAATGCTATTTTGTCGATTTGTGAATCGAGTTCAACATGGCGATTTAGAAGTTTATTAAGCTTCGTATCAAAATCCGGGTCAGAAAAAGAAAGTTCCTGAATCATAAAGGTGTCTTACTTAAAGAGTGCAATGATATGCACAAATAGGGAATACAACCGTTGCCGGCAGTATCATGCAGTTTTACGAGTCAAATAGTTTCCGGGGACTCGGCGAATATTCGCGCCAAGTTGAGACAGCTTTTCTTCGATACAGTCATAACCCCGGTCTATATGGTAAATCCTGTCGATCAAAGTATCTCCTTCAGCTATTAACCCGGCCAGGACCAGGCATGCCGAGGCCCTCAAATCCGTGGCCATGACCGGTGCACCATGCAACTCATCGACTCCTCGTATTACAGCGGTGTTTCCGTCCAGCTCAATGTTCGCTCCCATTCGCTGTAACTCATGAACATGCATAAAGCGATTTTCAAATACGGTTTCGATAACCGTAGCGGTTCCTTCGGCGATTGAATTCAGCAACACAAACTGGGCCTGCATATCTGTAGGAAAAGCAGGATAAGGTGCGGTGCGTATATTGACTGATTTAACCTGAGATTCTGGCGCCTTAAGATAAATCCAGTTTTCCCCTTCCTCGATATGTGATCCGGATTCCCTGAGTTTTTCAAGCACCGAATCTAGTTGTCTGGGGATAACATCCTTTATCTTTATTTCACCACCGGAAATGGCGGCAGCCACCAGAAACGTGCCGGCCTCAATTCTATCGGGAATCACACGGTGACTTGCACCACTGAGTCGCTCGACACCCTCAATAATAATTTCGTCGGTTCCGGCTCCCTGAACTTTCGCACCCATCGCATTGAGACAGTCCGCCAGATCTACTACCTCGGGTTCCCGGGCAGCGTTTTCGATTGTTGTGATCCCTTCGGCCAGCGTAGCCGCCATCATCAAATTCTCTGTACCCGTTACAGAAATCAGATCCATAAAGATTCTGGCACCTTTCAGTCTATCGGCTTCCGCCTTAATATAACCGGCATCGAT
>JAIBDK010000481.1 GCA_024679435.1 Gammaproteobacteria bacterium
CGGATTCTGTTCACCAATGTGAACGTCTTTGACGGAGTAAATGACTCTCTGGCGATGAATACCAATGTCCTTATCGAAGACAATCTTATTGCTTCTGTTGGGCCTTCTATTACGTTGCCTGAAGGTGCTGAAGTTATCGATGGAGGTGGGCGGACATTGATGCCGGGTTTGATCGATTCTCACGTACATTTCTACTTGTCAATGGACGGCGGGCGGCCCGCTATGGAAACCTCGCGTTGGGATTATTTTCCGGTAATGGGTGCCGTTGCGGCACAGGAATGGATTGCTGATGGGTTTACCACGGTCCGGGACATGGGTGGTATGCACGATGGTCTGCGTAAAGTTGTCGACGCAGGTATGTTGGACGGGCCGCGAATGTATCTATCAGCGGGAATGCTCTCGCAATCTTCAGGGCATGGGGATATGTTGCCTGATAGTCAGAATAACCCCGAGAACAGCAATCTCGTGAGGCTCGGTATCACACTGATCGCCGATGGTGTCGATGAAGTACGCAAGGCGGTACGCCAAAATTTTTCGCGCGGTGCAAACATTACCAAGATGATGGTAGGCGGAGGCGTTGCCGGGGCCAAGGGGCCTCTATGGGCGGGTCAATATACAAATGCTGAAATCTCCGCGGCTGTAGAGGAATCTAATACCCGTGACGCTTATGTTTCTGCCCATATTTATCAGGATGCTGATATTAAAAGGGCCCTTGAGCTTGGTGTAAAGGGGATAGAGCATGGCCAGTTTATCTCTGAGGAAACAGCGGAACTGATGAAAGAAAAAGGCGGCTTCATCAGTCCGTATGTTGCATCGATAGTCAGTGATGAAATTTTCAAGCACCCGATTTTCGGTAACGAGAATTCGTTTGAATATGCCAGAACCATGGACATGAAAGAGGGTGCAAAAGATTTTGTCAGCGTGATTAAAAAGGTCAGGCCTTTGATTGTATTTTCCAGCGACATCGTTAGTACTAATGGAGTTCCCGCAAGACAGCAACGCGACTTCGAAAAATTTGTATTCGCCGATACTTTTGGTAACTTCGAAGCACTGGTAGCGATGACTTCAGCCGGAGGTGAAGTTGCGGCCATGACCGGCCGTTCGAATCCTTATCCTAACAAGCTGGGGGTAATTGAAAAGGGCGCCTATGCTGATATCCTTCTCGTTGATGGTAATCCGTTGGAGGATATCACCGTCATCGGTGGTAACCCGGAATGGTTTACGGCCGAACCGAGAGGAAGAGGGATCCCTTCGATCAGGTTGATTATGAAAGACGGCAAGATTTACAAGAATACGCTTAGTCAGTAGTGTGGCTCAAAACTGAAATCTGTATTTATAGTAAACAGGAATGCAGTTAAACCTGTTTTAAAAATTAGAGAACAATTGGAAAAGTAAATTATGAAATCTAGCCCTAGAACAGTTTTATTGTTGTTTGCTGCATTTTTTTCAATATCCGTAGTTTCTGCCCAGGACACAGAGCAACCAAACCGGATTTTGTTCACCAATGTGAACGTCTTTGACGGCGTAAACGACTCTCTGGCGATGAATACTAATGTCCTGGTCGAAGACAATCTCATTGCTTCTGTTGGGCCTTCTATTGCGCTACCTGAAGGTGCCGAAGTTATTGATGGAGGTGGGCGGACTTTAATGCCGGGTTTGATAGACAGCCACACTCACTTCAACCTGATGCTTGAAGGTGGGCCTCTCGCGTTGGAAAATGCCACCTGGGAGGAAATTGGCACC
>JAIBDK010000428.1 GCA_024679435.1 Gammaproteobacteria bacterium
TTGGGCGTGACAACAAGCTTTCTATTTCGACCAGTCACTATATAATGTGTTGACGATTACACTATTTTGCAACTGTTGAATCCTATTGCCTCAGCAGAGAATCCACATGACACAAAAACATTATATAACTGCCGAGGCCTTGCTTGAGGATTCCTATCAACTGGGCGCAAAAATTCTGGAAAGTGATTTTCGGCCTGATTTTATTGTAGGAATATGGCGAGGTGGCGCGCCGGTGGGGATTGCCGTACAGGAGATGCTCCAATACTTCGATGTAGCGGCCGATCATATAAGTGTGCGAACGTCGCTTTACACGGGGATATCAACAACTGATCGTGTTGTTCGAGTGCACGGCCTGGATTATCTTGTTAATAACCTTAACGCCGAAAATGCGTTACTCATTGTGGATGATGTTTATGATTCAGGTAGGAGTATCAAAGCCTGCATTGAACAGCTCACGAAAAGAACGCGACGTAATACTCCTGAACAGATCAGGGTTGCGGCACCTTGGTACAAACCCAACAATAACGAAACGAATCGGGTTCCGGATTACTATGTGCATACCACGGATCAATGGCTGGTTTTTCCCCACGAAGTTCAGGGGTTAACGGATGAAGAGTTAAAAGAAGGTAAAGGTCGACTGTTTGACATCATAAAGTCAGTGGATATTTGAGTAAGCTGCCAAGAAATTTTGGGTGGAAAATCTGCCGCTAAGAATTTGAACCAACAAGCCCCTGCCGGTGGTTTGCCATAAGTCAGCCGGTTAGATGTTAAGGAAACTCGAGCCGCCCGGCTAATGGAATAGACCCTGTGCGTAAGCCCTTGACGATCCACGTCGCACTGGAGTTATCGTATGTCGTAAAAAGAAATATGGGTATATTCAACGGTTTGTATATTCGCTTGAATAACCACAAGCGATGATTATTATGGATATAATTGTTGATTCTCAAACGAAACACTAATAGCAGGGTTTAAAATGTCAGACGAAAACTTTGATGATGATCTGGATTTATCTACGTTACCTGACGATGAGCTTGTCGAGCAGATGCATGATGATTTGTATGATGGCCTCCGTGAGGAAATTGTAGAGGGAACTAATATTCTGCTTGGACGTGGCTGGTCAGCAAGCAAAGTTCTCGATGATGCACTGGTTGAGGGAATGCGTATCGTCGGTATTGATTTTCGTGACGGCATTCTTTTTGTTCCGGAAGTATTGATGTCTGCTAATGCGATGAAAGGCGGAATGGAAATTTTACGGCCGTTGCTAGCTGAAACCGGTGCTGAGCCCATTGGTAAAATGGTTATCGGAACCGTTAAGGGTGATATTCACGATATTGGCAAAAACCTGGTTTCCATGATGATGGAAGGGGCCGGATTTGAGGTGATTGATCTTGGAATTGACAATCCTGTTGAAAATTACCTCGAAGCGATTGAAGAGCACAAGCCGGACATTTTGGGAATGTCTGCTCTGCTGACAACCACTATGCCATATATGAAAGTGGTTATAGATACTTTGGTGGAAAAAGGAATGCGTGAAGACTTCATTGTGCTTGTTGGAGGGGCACCACTCAACGAAGAATTTGGTGAAGCGATTGGCGCCGACGCTTATTGCAGAGACGCTGCGGTGGCGGTGGAAACGGCTCAAACCAAAATGGCTGAGAAACGCGCCGCCTGATAACCTGCTTGCATGACATCAGAACGAAACCTGAATAAGGTTCTGATTATCGCCTGTGGCGCTCTGGCTCATGAGCTTGTTCGGGTCAAGGAACTGAACCACTGGGATCATATCGATTTCCAGTGTTTACCCGCAGAATTACATAATTATCCGGAGAAAATCCCAGCAGCGGTTCAGGGAAAAATCCTGGAGAATCGCGAGTGCTATGACAATATTTTTGTGGGCTACTCGGATTGCGGAACGGGTGGGTTGCTTGATGCTGTATTGGAAAAAGAAGGGGTAGATCGATTGCCTGGTGCTCATTGCTATGAGATGTTTTCAGGCTCGGAGGCATTTCATAATCTTCATGAATCGGAACTCGGTACGTTTTACCTCACTGATTTTCTTGCCATTCATTTTGACCGCCTTGTGATCAAGGGGCTTGGGTTAGATCGGTTTCCACAACTCAAAGAACAATATTTTGGGCATTATAAAAAGCTGGTATATCTGGCTCAAAAAGAGGACTCAAATGTTGATGAAAAGGCTCAGGAAGCAGCCCGGTTTCTGGGTCTCACTTATGAAAAAATTGTGACTGGAGATTCGTTTCTTGAATCTGCAATTGCAGTAAGAATTGGCACAAGTCAGGAAGTCTAGCGACGAACTGTCTGAAACTTTAACTTATTAATTTACAGGAAACAAAGCAAATGCCCCAACTTATAACCGTATTTTGGCGCGATATT
This sequence comes from Gammaproteobacteria bacterium, assembly GCA_024679435.1. Classification (GTDB taxonomy): domain Bacteria; phylum Pseudomonadota; class Gammaproteobacteria; order Arenicellales; family Poriferihabitantaceae; genus JAIBDK01. The sequence continues at coordinate 2,392 of JAIBDK010000428.1, forward strand.
CCGGCTCAGGTTATTGCCAAGGAACGTCGAATCTCAGAAAA
>JAIBDK010000117.1 GCA_024679435.1 Gammaproteobacteria bacterium
GGGGAATACTCCCCGGATCAATTCTGGAGACCTGATTGAAAAAACCTGCTCTGCTCATTCTCGAAGACGGTACAACCTTTTACGGAGAATCCATTGGTGTTGATGGTATGAGTGCCGGAGAAGTTGTATTTAATACCTCAATGACCGGGTATCAGGAAATACTCAGCGACCCCTCTTACGCCCGTCAACTGGTAACGCTGACCTATCCTCATATTGGTAATACCGGGTCCAATTCTGAGGATGTCGAGTCAAAAGGCGTGTTTTGTTCGGGATTGATTGTCAAAAATGTGCCGAAACGACATAGCAACTGGCGATCAACTCATTCCCTGTTTGATTTCCTTGAGCAGCAGGGAGTCGTCGGTATCAGTGAAATTGACACCCGTAAGCTGACCCGATTGATTAGAACCAAAGGTGCACAAAGAGGCTGCATCGCTGCGGGTGAAAATATTGATGTGGCCGCCGCTTTGCAAATGACAAAATATTTTCCGGGACTCGCAGGCATGGATCTGGCGAAGGAAGTGTCGACAACGGAGCCCTATTCATGGAATTCGGGAATCTGGGACCTCGACCGCGGTTATCTTCCGTCCAGTGATAAAGGCGCTGAGAGCATTTTTAAGGTGGTGGCGTGTGATTTTGGTATCAAACACAATATTTTACGATTGCTGGTAGATCGGGGATGTGATGTTACCGTAGTCCCCGCTCAGGCAACTGCAGAACAGATATTATCTTTTCAACCCGACGGAGTTTTCCTTTCTAACGGCCCTGGTGATCCTGAACCCTGTACCTACGCGATTTCCGCAATAGAACAGATAATCGAAAGGAATATACCGGTTTTTGGTATCTGCCTGGGGCATCAGTTGCTGTCCCTTGCCAGTGGCGCATCTACGCACAAAATGAAATTTGGGCATCATGGAGCCAATCATCCGGTGCAGGATCTTGAAACAGGACAGGTTCTGATTACCAGTCAAAATCATGGTTTTACCGTTGACGAGGACTCTTTAGGAAGCAATATTAGCGTTACGCATCGATCGTTGTTTGACAACACGGTTCAGGGAATAGAACGGACTGACAAACGCGCTTACTCCTTTCAGGGGCATCCTGAGGCAAGCCCCGGACCGAAAGATATTACCGCTCTTTTTGATAAGTTTGTAACAATGATGATTGAGCGCAGGGAGGAAGTTAAAAATGCCTAAACGCGAAGATATCAAGTCAGTGTTAATTATTGGCGCCGGGCCAATAATTATCGGCCAGGCCTGCGAGTTTGATTACTCCGGTGTCCAGGCCTGTAAAGCGTTGAAAGAGGAGGGTTTCAGGGTCATTCTGGTAAATTCCAATCCAGCAACCATCATGACGGATCCTGATTTTGCTGACGCGACCTATATTGAACCGATAAAATGGAGAACGGTTGCAAGGATTATCGAGAAGGAAAGACCGGACGCAATTTTACCAACAATGGGTGGTCAGACCGGTCTGAACTGCGCTCTGGATCTGAATCGACACGGCATTTTAGAAGAATTTGGTGTCACGATGATCGGTGCCACCTGCGAAGCCATCGATAAGGCAGAAGACAGGGAGCAGTTCCGGGTCGCAATGAAGAGGATCGATCTTGATACGGTGAATGGCTATCTTGCACATTCCATTGATGAAGCGCACAAGGTGGCAGAGAAACTGGGCTTTCCGACGATTATCCGACCCTCTTTCACTCTAGGTGGAAGTGGTGGTGGAATCGCTTATAACATGGATGAGTTCAATGACATTTGTAATCGAGGGCTGGATGCCTCTCCCACCCGGGAATTGCTCATTGAAGAAAGTATTATCGGCTGGAAAGAATTTGAGATGGAGGTGGTGCGAGATCGGAATGACAACTGTATTATTATCTGTTCCATCGAAAATCTCGACCCCATGGGCGTTCACACGGGTGACTCTATCACAGTGGCGCCAGCGCAGACGCTGACTGACAAAGAGTATCAGATCATGCGCGATGCGAGTATTGCAGTTTTGCGGGAAATAGGAGTAGATACAGGTGGGTCAAACGTACAGTTTGCCGTCAATCCTGAGAATGGACGACTGATCGTAATTGAAATGAATCCCCGGGTTTCGCGGTCATCCGCGCTGGCGTCTAAGGCGACAGGATTTCCCATTGCCAAAGTTGCCGCGAAACTGGCCGTAGGTTTTACTCTTGATGAGCTTAAAAACGAAATTACCGGGGGGGCGACACCGGCATCATTTGAACCCAGTATTGACTATGTGGTTACAAAAATACCCCGTTTTGATTTCGAAAAATTTCCTCAGGCAGATGCAACGTTAACTACCCAGATGAAGTCCGTGGGGGAAGTTATGGCGATTGGAAGAACTTTTCAGGAATCCTATCAGAAAGCGATTCGTGGTCTGGAAATTGGTGCTGACGGGCTGGATGAACCTTATATTCCAGATGATGATAGCGCCGAACAATATCTCACCGCCAAGTTACGGGTTCCCGGTGCAAAGAGACCATGGTATGTGGCTGAGGCATTTCGCTTTGGAATGTCGCAGGAAGATACCCATCAGATTTGTAAAATTGACTACTGGTTTTTAGCGGAAATCGAAGACATTGTTCTAAAGGAAACTGATATCCGGGGAACCAGTTTGGATGCGCTTGATCCCGTTCAGTTTCGACGCTGGAAAGCCAGCGGGTTTTCGGATCGACGACTGGCAAAATTGCTAGGTGAAGATGAATCGATAGTTCGTGATTATCGATATGAAAATAAAATTCATCCTGTCTATAAGAGAGTCGATTCATGCGCTGCCGAATTTGATACTTCAACAGCCTATATGTATTCCAGCTATGACGATGAGTGCGAATCCATGCCTACGGACAGGAAGAAGGTTATCGTTCTTGGTGGCGGACCGAATCGGATAGGGCAGGGGATTGAATTCGACTATTGCTGCGTCCATGCGTCTATGGCCCTGCGCGCAGACGGTTACGAAACTATCATGGTTAATTGCAATCCGGAAACCGTGTCTACGGATTATGATACGTCTGACCGGTTATATTTTGAACCGTTGACTCTGGAAGATGTACTTGAAATCGTTCGTATAGAAAAACCGTATGGTGTGATTGTCCAGTTTGGTGGGCAGACTCCACTTAAGCTTGCCCGTGCGCTTGAGCAGTCGGGGACTCCGGTTATTGGCACATCACCTACTTCGATCCATCAGGCTGAAGATCGTGAGTTTTTCCAGAAGTTATTGTCTGATCTTAAGCTGTTGCAGCCACCTAACAGAACCGCTACCAGTTTCGACGAAGCGTTATTTCTGGCTGAAGAAATAGGCTATCCCCTGGTCGTGAGGCCCTCCTACGTTTTGGGTGGAAGAGGGATGGAGATCGTCCATAGCGCGGCAGACCTTTCCACATTTATGCGTTCAACCTTGAATGACTCCTTTGATTCGCCGGTGCTGCTGGATCGATTTTTGAATGACGCCATAGAAGTGGATGTGGATGCAATATGTGATGGAAAGCGGGTGGTGATCGGTGGAATCATGGAACATATTGAGGAAGCCGGTGTGCATTCCGGCGATTCTGCCTGTTCTCTACCGCCACACAGTCTTTCTGAGGAACTTCAGGACACGTTAAGAGCCCAGACTGAAGCGATGGCGCTGGCGCTGAATGTTGTTGGATTAATGAACGTGCAATTTGCCGTGAAGGGAGATGAGATTTTTGTTCTTGAAGTTAATCCCAGAGCTTCTCGTACCGTTCCGTTTGTCTCTAAGGCAACTGCACGACCATTGGCAATGGTGGCGGCTCGTTGTATGGCTGGTCAAAGTCTGGAAAAACAGGGCATTATGAAAGAACAGGTCCCGGGTTTTTATTCGGTTAAGGAAGCGGTGTTTCCATTTATAAAGTTTCCGGGTGTTGATACCATTTTAGGTCCCGAAATGAAGAGCACCGGTGAAGTCATGGGTATTGGTGAAACTTTTGGCGAGGCTTTTGAGAAGGCTCAGAATGCAGCCAGTTATACGATACCCAGAAAAGGCAAAATTCTATTGAGTTTACGGAAAGAAGATCAGGCTGAAGGTGCTCAAATTGCAAAATATTTCAGTAGTGTCGGCTTTGATATATTGGCAACAGAAGGTACTGCCAAGGCTATTAGGAACGCCAAAATATCTGTCAAACAGGTTAATAAAGTGATCGAAGGTCGTCCTCATGTTGTTGATATGATAAAAAATAACGAGATTCATATCGTGGTTAATACTACATCGGGTAAGCAGAGTTTGAAGGATTCCTATACAATTCGGCGGGAAGCGTTGCTTCACAAAGTTACCTACTATACCACTATGGCTGCGGCCCGGGCTTCTTCGCAGGCGCATCAGTTTGCGGGTAGTATTACGGTTAATCAGTTGCAGGAATTGCACAAAAAGATTAACAAATTAGATATCAATAACACCTGAATACAGATAGAGTAAAAACTGGAAAAATTTAGTTAGCTGGGCTATCTAAATAAATTTGAGGGTCGATAATTCGGCCCTCTTGGTTTTTGGTCGGGAAATAATAAATGAGTGAAAGAGTAGTTTTAACCGTGAGTGGCGCGGAGCGCCTCAGAGCGGAACTAAAACGGTTAAAAAGTGAAGATCGTCCTAAGGTCATTGCTGCGATTGCAGAAGCGCGGGCTCATGGTGATTTGTCAGAAAATGCAGAATATGATGCCGCCAAGGAACAGCAGGGATTTATAGAAGGTAGAATCGCTGAGCTTGACGCCAGCCTGTCTATCGCTGAGATTATTGACCCGGTAAAAATTGGCCAGGATGACAAAGTTGTTTTTGGTGCTTATGTAGAATTGCTAGATCTTGAGCAGGATAGTGAGGTGAAATATCAGCTGGTTGGAAATCTGGAAGCGGATCTCAGCTTCGGCCGAATCTCTATTAGTTCTCCGATTGGGAAAGCTATGCTTGGAAAGCATGTGGGTGATGAAATTGAGGTTGCTGCACCGGGCGGGATGCGGGCTTATGAAATTCTTGATGTTTCCTATCACTAACTCTAAAAACAGTCCGTTTTTTATCTGATGCCTTCTGACCGCTTTCTGTTTTAAGAGCAAACAAATGAAACCTCTGGATATACTGATGGCGATATCTGTTTCGGTGATCTGGGGAATGGGTTTTATTATTTCAAAGGCGGCGATGAGCCACTTTTCACCTATCCTGCTAATGGCGTTGAGGTTTACCTGCACGGCTGTTTGTCTATGTCTGGTATTTCGTCCTCCCGTGCGATTGTTTAAAAATCTTTTCTGGATTGCTTTGGTCAGCGCTGCTATTCAGTATAGCCTTACCTTCAACGGACTGCGAGGTATTGATGCTTCAACCGCTGCATTGCTGGTGCAACTTGAAGTTCCTTTTGGTTTGTTGCTGGCCTGGATTCTGTTGGGTGACAGGATTAGACTCAAACAGATTTTAGGAATTTGTATCTCTTTTATTGGGGCGGTGCTCATACTGGGTGAACCCCGCCTTAATGATCGACTTGTCTATGCTTTTATGGTCATTGGTGGTGCCTTTACCTGGGCGGTAGGGCAGGTGATGATTAAGAAGATGGGTGAACTGAACGGCTTTACGCTAATTTCTGGCGTCGCATTATTTGCCACACCCCAGCTTTTTATTGCTTCGGCACTATTTGAAACCGGACAAATGGAACAAATAGCTTCCGCATCCATGCCGGAATGGCTTGCGGTATTGTATCTTGGTCTGGTCATGACGGCACTGGGATACGGCTTGTGGTATCACCTGCTGGGCCGATATGCGATTAATCAGATTATGCCTTTTCTGTTATTGTTGCCGGTGACTTCTGTCGTCGGTGGCATCCTCCTCCTTGACGAAATTTTAACCGTGAAGGTCGCTGTGGGTGGATTACTTGCAATTTTGGGAGTGGCAATTATTACTATTCAGAAACGGGAATTTGCAATTTTAAATAGCCCACCCCGTTAGATGCGAGATGCTTGAATTCTTGGGCGCTCAGATGATTTCTGGAGGTTAAAACAATAATGAATACCGATCAAATAATTCTGTTTAGCTTGTTGGGTGTGGTTTTTGGATTGCTCATATGGGGCAAAATTCGTTATGACCTGGTTGCGTTTGGTGCGCTGATTTTTTGTGTGGTCATTGGGGTTGTCCCCGAGGATAAGGCTTTTGATGGATTTAGTCATCATGCTACGGTAATTATTGCGCTGGTTTTGATTGTAAGCCGTGGCTTGTCAAATTCCGGGGCTATTGAATTGATTGCGAAATACGTAATTGATGCCAGTCGGTCTTTGTTCATGCATATCAGTATTATGTCTGCGGTATCCGCTGGATTATCAGCGATTATGAATAACGTCGCAGCTCTTGCATTATTGATGCCAATGGATATGCAGGCAGCGGAAAAGGCTAAGCGAAGCCCATCTTTAACGTTAATGCCTTTGTCTTTTGCATCCATTCTTGGTGGAATGATAACGATGATCGGGACTCCACCGAACATTATTATCGCCAGTTTTCGTGAGCAGGCTCTGGGTGAACCTTTTGGCATGTTTGACTTTTCGCCGGTGGGTTTGGTTGCCGCCATTGCCGGGGTTGTATTTGTTGCCCTGATTGGCTGGAGATTGATCCCAAATACAAACAATGGGCGGCGTGTAGGTCAGGATATCGCTCAGATTAAGGACTATATAGCCGAACTCAAGGTGGGTAAAGAGTCCCCGTTTGCAGGACAGAAAGTCAATCAGCTGGATGCTGTCGCTGAGTCTTCTGATATTGCAATCATTGGGCTTAACCGCAGGGGGAAGCGTTTACCGGGCCAAGCCAGGCGGGAAGTTATTCAATCTGGCGATATGCTGGTGATAGAAGCTAGTGCAAAAAATATTGACGGTTTTGTGGGAGAGCACGGACTGGAGTATATCGGCGCGGATAAGCATGATTCTATTGTTGGAGAAGATCTTTCTCTGCTGGAAGTTGTCATCCCTGAAGGTGCCAGAATTGAAGGCCGAACAGCGTTAAGTATCCGTTTATTGTCCCGGTTTGGCGTGACTTTGCTGGGTGTGTCGCGTCATGGAACGGAATTTCGCGATAGTGTCAGAAAATTACCGATAAAAGCCGGAGACGTGCTTCTATTGCTCGGACCTTCTGAGCGGTTACACGATGTTGGGATCTGGATTGGAGGTCTGCCCCTCAAAGAAAGAGATTTGCAGGTAATACAACGTCA
>JAIBDK010000005.1 GCA_024679435.1 Gammaproteobacteria bacterium
CAGCGTGCTGACCGCTAATTATCAGGGATGTGCCGCCGAAGGCATTTGTTATTCACCGGTTTCAAAAAGTTTTAGTAAAAATCAGCTTTTCACAGAAAGTGAAAGCCTGGATGAAAATCAGGACGATTCCAAAATCACGCCAAATTTCAGCGACGTTGCGTCCGAAAGTGAGGATGAATCAGAACCCGTTCAGGCGGTTATCAATACCGCCTCCGATAAAACACTAGATTCAGGAAACTCAGAAAAATCATTGCCCGCGCTGCTTTTCGGTGCATTTATCGCAGGGATACTGCTGACATTCACCCCCTGTGTTCTGCCTTTAATACCCATTCTGTCCAGCGTCATTGCGGGACAAGGAGTCAAATTAACCCGAACGCGCGGTGGTCTGCTTGCGCTGGCCTATGTCCTTGGAACCGTAGCGACCTACGCAGGGATGGGCGCTCTTGCCGGTGCTACTGGAGATCAGTTACAGGCTTATTTTCAAAACATCTGGGCAATAGGCATTTTAAGCGCACTGTTTTTTATTATGTCGTTGTCGATGTTTGGACTGTTCGATCTTCAAATGCCGGGATTTATCCAGGAGCGAATTCAAACGAGGACAGGCAACCTCGGCGGTTCGATACCATTGGTATTTGTCCTCGGGCTGTTTTCTGCATTAATCGTTGGTGCCTGCGTTTCACCGGTTCTGATTTCTTTTCTCGGGGTCGCGATGACCAGTCAAAGTCCTGTTCTGGGTGCACAACTAATGACTGCCATGGCAATTGGTATGGGCTTGCCGTTAATCGCAGTGGGTATAGGCGCAGGGCATATTATTCCTCGCGCCGGCCAATGGATGGAGAAAATTAAACAGGCTTTCGGCGTAATGCTCATCGTCGTCGCAATTTATCTCCTTGGGCAGTTACCCCAGATTGAAATATTGCTGGTATGGGGCGGATTTTTTATTATTCTCAGTATTTTTCTTGGCGCCTTTCAGAGTCAGTCCACGGAATTCAGTAACTGGCAGAAATTTGAAAAAGGTGTCGGTGTTATTCTGCTGGTTTGGGGAATTTTACTGTTGATTGGTGGAATGCTTGGGCAACGCGACATCATGCGACCGATTCCAGTCAATTTTCTGCAACCTGGCCCGGATAGTTCAGTTCAAACACAAAAAAGCCACCGCTTTACCTACGTGAAAACTGTCGAAGAGCTGGATGCACACCTGTTAAATGCCCAAAAAAATAATCAGGCGGTGATGATCGATTATTATGCTGACTGGTGCGTCGACTGCGTCCGAATGGAAAAAACAACGTTTGCTGATCCTGCCGTTGTTGCGATTCTGCAACAAAGATTCGTCACCTTGAAAGTTGATGTTACGGACCCCAATAACGAACAGGGTAAGGCGCTGAAAAAACGCTACAGTATATTTGGTCCGCCGGCCACCCTGTTTATCGATGCTCAGGGGAGACTTCTGAAAGATAAAAATTTTTATGGTTACATGAAAACCGGCCCTTTTCTCTCACTCATCGAATCTCTTTAATCTTCTGCATTTGGCGACAATTTTTTGAATACTAGAATACTGGCTGCCGTTGTGGCCATCATCAGTTTGGCTTTGGGGGGGTATTTAGGCACCAAACAATTTCGGGTTACCGATGCCCCGCCTGATCTTTCCAAACTTGTTCAGCTCGAATTACCGGATGTAGAGAAGAACGTTCGCAACGGCAGTGAATGGCTTGGGAAAGTAGTAATTGTCAATCACTGGGCTACCTGGTGCGGTCCCTGCCGGGAGGAAATCCCCATGCTCATTGACTATCAGGAGCAGATGGCTGATCAGGGTGTCCAGATAATAGGCGTCGCGCATGATCTTCTCGATTCAGTCCGGATATTCGGCGATGAAGTCGGTATCAGCTATCCCTCGCTGGTTGCAATCGTCGGAGGTAATGAATTGCTTGTCGCTCACGGCAACAACAAATCCGGGGCACTACCGTTTACCGCAGTATTTGATCGTGACGGAAAAATCACCGAAACCAAACTTGGCGTGTTATCTCTGCCAGAACTTAAGTCCATGGTTCAGCCTTTATTGTAATTTAACCAATCTCTGAACGATGCTATTCTTTACCTGATAATTATCTGAATCGGAACAAAAAATGCGCTGGAGAAAAGGCAGGCGAAGCAGCAACGTCCTTGACAGGCGGGGCTCGCCAAGACGACGAAAGGCAGCAGGCGGAGGATTGGGACTGTTAGCTATCGTCGTGGTGGCCATGCTGTTTGGAGTTGACCCTCGACTGGTGCTTGAAATTGGGAGTCAGCTCGACACCGGATCGACTCAACCCTCTGCACCCCGTTCCGCCGAGGAAGACAAGCTTGCTGAATTTGTTCAGGTAATTCTCGGCGACACCGAGGACACCTGGAATGAGCTGTTTAGACAGCGGGGACAGCAGTATAAGGAACCGAAACTAGTCCTGTTCAGCGGCTCCACCCATTCAGCCTGCGGCTTTGCCCAGTCTGCTATGGGCCCATTTTATTGCCCGGGTGACCAACAAGTCTACATCGACCTGGTTTTTTACAATGAACTCAAAAATCGCTTCGGTGCCCCGGGCGACTTTGCACAGGCCTATGTGATCGCCCACGAAGTGGGCCACCATGTACAAACTTTACTCGGAATCTCCGCTCAGGTACAAAAAGCTAAATCCCGGGCATCAACCATCGAAGCAAACGCCATTCAGGTACGAATGGAACTGCAGGCCGACTGCCTCTCAGGGGTCTGGGCTAACAATGCGCACGAGGCGCGAAATCTTCTTGAGGAAGGCGACATCGAAGAGGGTCTGACCGCCGCGGCTGCAATCGGAGACGACACGTTACAGAGAAAAGCCCAAGGGCATGTGGTTCCGGAAAGCTTCACCCACGGCAGCGCCAAACAAAGACAAAAATGGTTTTCACGGGGCTTGAAATCTGGTGACATGGCTGATTGCGATACGTTTTCAGGCCCCATCTAGGCCCAAACATATAACTCGATATACCATATATTCCAACCCATCAGAGGTTGCCAGCATGCTTATCCTGATTCTGCCAGAGGATTTCCAAACGGTTACTGTGGAGTGGAGTGGAGTGAAGTCGGGGCGACAGTGGGAGATTCCTTCGCCAGGATCGGATGATGCCGTGCGGGACACCAGAATACGATCAAGTACTGCGAAATGGCTAGGTAATATTATCGACCCAACGGTGCTCTTTTTCGTGCTCGGTATCCAGGGTTTCTTTTTTCCAAAAAGTCGCCTGAGACTTTAAATACTCCATTAACTCCCGACAGCCATCAAAAGCAGCCGCTCGATGTGCAGACCAGGCAGCAACCAGGACAATAGGGTCATTCGGGTGAATTTGTCCCACTCTGTGAATCACCAGAAAATCCAGCAATTTTTTTTCTGATTTGATTTTTTCAGCCTGTTGTTCCAGCAATTTTTCAGTCATACCGGAATAGTGTTCCAGAAACAGCGTTTCCACCTGCTCACCCTGATTGAAATCCCGCATGGTTCCGACAAAAGTAGCGCAGGCGCCATAACTTCCCGGCACCAGATGAGAACCCGCCTGAAATCGTGCCAGCTCAACCCAGGGGTCAAAAGGCTGACTGCGAACTTCAATCACCATTTTAACCACCATTCACCGGTGGAAAAAAAGCAACTTCATCGCCATCCTGAACCGCGGTGTCAAACGTCACATAGGCATGATTACGGGCACAAAGCAGGCTGTCGGGAGGCGTCTGGTCTGTAACCCTTGCCCAAACATCTGAAAGGGTCTGGATAGAATCTGTTTCTACTGTAATTTCTTTCATTCCAAGTTGTTCACTCAGGCTGGCAAAGAATCGAACGGTTATCGTCATGGGCGTAATGTATTGAAAACTGCGTGTTATAAATGCGGAGCAATTCGGATACTATATCATCTGCAAGTTAACGTTGCAGAATTTCACACCTATCATTAATCAGCTACCCTAACAATTTATGAGCAATCAGCCAGACAGACAATTTATCCCTACTCGCATTGCGGTTCTCACCGTATCCGATACTCGAACCGAATCTGACGATCGCTCCGGTGACGCAATCGTAAACCGTGTGAACGATGCGAAACATGTGCTCTATGAGAAAGCGATCGTCAAGGATGATATCTATGCAATTCGAGCGCGCATTTCTGAATGGATCGCAGACCCGGATGTGCAAGTCGTGATCACCACTGGAGGAACCGGCGTCAGTGGACGTGATGGAACACCTGAAGCGGTGATGCCGTTACTGGATAAACATCTGGATGGCTTTGGAGAAATGTTCCGCTTTCTTTCTTATGACGATATCGGCACATCCACTTTGCAGTCTCGGACTCTGGCCGGCGTTGCCAACGGCACCTACGTATTCGTTTTACCCGGTTCTCCGGGGGCGGTTAAACTGGCCTGGGAAAAATTAATATGCCACCAACTGGACTACCGCACCCGCCCCTGTAATCTGGTGGAGATGATGCCGAGGTTATTGGAAAAGTGAGAAGCCGCATAAGGCTAACCAGAAATCGGCTCCACCGTAAAAACCGCACCGTTGGCACCGGTCACTTTGACTTCAGTTCCTTTCGCTAATGGGGGGCCGGTGACGCTCCAGTAGGTATCATCCACCCTGATTTTGCCGGTTCCCTGTTCTATGCCCTCACTTAAAGTGAAAACCCTGCCTATATACTGTTGACCACGTCGATTCAGATTGGGTACGTCAGTTTCAATTTGCTTATTGACCAGATATTTTCTGGAGATGACGATGCTGATTATCGATAGTCCGGAAAAAATCAGAAACTGCATCTCCCACGTGGTTTCCGGCATCAGGTAAATTATCAATGCAGTTACCAGCGCCGAGACACCGAGCCACAAAAAATAAGTCAGAGGCGCCAGTAATTCCAGGCCCAGCAAAACCAGACCAACAATCAACCAGACCCAGAATGTCATCAGGTCCATGTGGTTCTCCGACTCATTAAACACCCATCAAAAAGCATTGGCATAACAAGTTTCGAACTAGGCGCCGTCATTTTTTGAGGCGTTATTACTGTCCTTGAACGTCTCTTTGATCAGTTCGCCTATACCACCGATGGATCCCATCAGACCGCTAACCTCCATCGGCAGAAACAGCACTTTCTGGTTTTCTGCAGAACCTATGCTGCTAAGTGCATCGACATACTTTGTAGCAACGAAGTAGTTTATTGCCTGCATATCACCGGCCGCAATAGCTTCGGACACCATTCGGGTTGCCTCACCTTCTGCCTGAGCCAGTCTTTCACGGGCTTCGGCCTGCCGAAATGCCGCTTCCTTTTCACCTTCCGCATCCAGAATCAGCGCTATTTTCTGACCTTCAGCTTTTAAGATATCAGCCTGACGCAATCCTTCTGCTTCAAGGATGGACGCCCGCTTTTCGCGTTCTGCTTTCATTTGCCTGGCCATAGCGTCGACCAGATCAGTAGGAGGCGTTATATCCTTGATTTCGATACGGGTAACCTTGATCCCCCAGGGGGATGTGGCAGCATCCACTACCATGAGAAGGGAAGCGTTAATTTCATCCCGTTTGGAGAGAGATTCATCGAGGTCCATAGAACCCAGAACCGTTCTGATATTGGTCATGGTGAGATTCAATGTGGCGTTTTCGAGCTGATTGACCTCATAACTGGCCTTGGCTGCATCGAGAACTTGAAAGAATACCACCCCGTCTACCCTGACCACGGCGTTATCTCGGGTGATTACTTCCTGAGAAGGGACATCCAGCACACGTTCCATCATATTGACTTTGGCGCCGATAGCATCGACAAATGGAATTATAATATGAAAACCGGGTCGCAAAGACCGGGTGTACCGCCCAAGCCGCTCAATGGTAAATTCATAACCCTGTGTCACGATAACGACGCCCTTAAAGACGATAAGGACCGCAACAACGATCACAACAATAGCAACTGTGGAAATTCCGTACATGATTTTATCCTGAGAGTTTTTTCAAGTTTTTTTTAAGTTAGCCTTTCAAATATAAGGGTTTTCAGCGAATTATCAAGAATTTATCCACAGGACAAGGCCTGCTATAATGTGACATAAAGGCAATTAGTGAGTCAGATTTCACGGCAAATATAGACAAATCGTGTTCATATCGGAATTTATGTATGCAGGAAATTGATCGCGAAATATATCGGAGATATCAATGCAACATACCATAGTCAGGAAAATTCGGCTGTATCCCCTAGCCAGTATTTGTATCCCACTTCTAATCTCTGCCATTGTCATCTGGGAATCCGGCGTTTTATTGCCCGCAAACACCACCCATAAAAATTTAGCGGGTTCTAAACCGATTGCAGCGCAGCTGACCGGTCATCAATCTTCCCAAATCGACGATCAAAACAACAATGCCGACATAGAGACAGGTTCCGGCATGTCATCTGCAGGGGATACAGAACTCGCCATCCTCGAAGAAAATACCCAAATAGAGGCCAAACTTGAACTGGAAACCCATCAGTCTATAAAAGGAATTGATCCGGTGCTGGCAAATTTACTGGCGGCAGAAAATTATAATGCGCTTCGTGAAGAGCTCCTGAAACTGGCAGCCGTCGCCGTTACACAAAAAGACAAAAAGCGTTTGGGATACATACTGAATTTACTTGGCCAGGTTTCTATTCAGGAGCAGGACGTTTATTCTGCGGAAGTTTATCTGCTGGAGGCACTGGACATATTTCAGAATCTGCAAGATGAAATAGGCGTTGCCCAGATTAATCTCCAACTTGGGCGTACCCATCTGAAATCCCGGCAAATCGCCCGGGTGGCCGGCACGGCCTACGATGAACTGCAAGTAGGCCGATGGTATCTCGCTCATCAGATGCCTTCAGTGGCAGAGCCATACATTCGAAAATCTATCGATCGTAATCTATCTATAAATCGCTTTGGTTCTGCAGCCAGCGCCTATGAATCTCTGGTTAAACTTTTTCTTAATGAGAATAATTTTGATGCAGCCGCGGTCGCCGCCCATGAATCTGCAAGAATGTTTGCATCATCCGGCAAGATTGATCGCGCCAATACGGTTCTTGGATTAATTCCGACCAATGTGAACAACGCCTGGCAACTGACTCAACTTCGTACTGAACTGGATGAAAACTATACCCGTTACAAAAAAGGTGTTTTACAAATAGAACGGGCCCGGGATTATCGCCGACTTTACTATTTTTATAAAAATCAGGGTGACCAGGAAAGGGCCTGGAAATTTAGATTGCTGGCCAGCAACTCCCTTGGAGAAGTATCAAAACGAACCCTGTTTCATCGCCAGCAAGGTGTGCTCGCCATTTTATTTAATTCCAATGACAGTATCGATCAGGCTGAACGCTATTTTGTTAAAGCGCAGAATACCTTTGACAACAACGGGCTGACCGAACTTTCCGACGAAACTTCAGCGTTGAACAGCCAGATTTACTGACAAACTGACTGTCTTTCTGCTCACGGCCTTAAAAATCAGGGCCTCAAAAACACCGTCTAAAACGGTAACGACAATCCCGGCCGAACTTCCTGAATCAGATTCCGGAATCTATTCTGGATATCTTCAAGTTGCGCATCGGTACTCGCTTCAAAACGCATAATCACCGTTGGCGTTGTATTTGAAGCCCGGATCAAACCGAATCCTCCGTCAAAATCAACCCGAACCCCGTCGATAGTGGACACCCGGGCATCATCAAACACGGCAGCATCAACCAACTCATCCACCAGCGCATAATGTTCGCCTTCATCCATTTCGAGGCGCAATTCCGGCGTGTTAACTGTATCGGGTATCGACGAGAACACCGCTTCCGGTGACTGATCCATATTAGTCAGCAGTTCACACAAACGAGCACCGGCATAAATTCCGTCATCAAAACCGCCCCAGCGATCATTGAAAAAAATATGGCCGCTCATTTCCCCTGCCAATGCCGCACCGGTTTCTTTAAGTTTGCTCTTAATGAAGGAATGTCCTGTTTTCCACATTGTTGCAACGCCACCGTTTTGACGAATAATTGCGGGTAGGATTTGGGAACATTTAACATCGTAAATTATTTCTGCGCCGGGCGTCGCCTGCAATATGGCTCTGGAAAACAACACCATTTGCCGATCTGGCCATATTACATTGCCACTTGCGGTAACCACGCCCAGTCGATCGGCATCACCATCAAAAGCCATCCCGAAGTCAGCTTTATGTTCAGCCACTGCCGCTATCAAATCCTGTAAATTTTGCAGTTGACTGGGATCGGGATGATGATTAGGAAAACTCCCGTCAACTTCACAGAACAACTCAACAACCTCACAGCCAAGCTTTCGAAACACTTCTGGTGCGGCGGCACCGCCCACACCATTGCCGCAATCCAGCACCACTTTTAGTGGTCTGGCGAGGTGCACATCATCCAGAATGGCCTGACAGTATTGTGACAACATCTCCTTGCGGGTGATGCTGCCCTGCCCCACCACAAAATTCTGATCTATAACACGTTGCTTGATTTTCTGAATCGCATCTCCGGACAGAGTTTTACCGCCAATCATCATCTTCAACCCATTATATTCCGGGGGATTATGACTCCCGGTAACCTGCACCCCAGTGCCTGTCCCTAACTGCACTGTCGCATAGTAGAGTGTCGGTGTTGGTACCTGCCCAATTTCAATGACATCGCAACCTGTGGACATATAACCATCGGCCAGGGCTTCGGCGAGTCCCGGGCCAGTCAGACGGCCGTCCCAGCCTATGACTGCAGTGCTTATACCGTTTTCGATGGCTTCAGAGCCGAGTGCCTTGCCAATCTGTTTCACCATTTTTGGTGTCAGCGTGGTTTCAACAACACCGCGGATATCATAAGCTTTAAATATTTCGTGCGGAAATGTCATAAATGTAAAAATAGAGGGTTAAATATTATAAGTTACGTGCAATTGGCAGGCGATACTGCAACCGGCTATTAATTGATATCAGCCTGGCAAACAGGACTACAAAGTTAGTTCAAATCTAACCTACCTTATGAATTGCACGTTTATCAACAGCCAGGGCTGCTTCATGAGTCGCTTCAGATAAAGTAGGATGAGCGTGAACAATTCGGGCCAGATCTTCGGAACTTCCATGAAATTCCATTGTTACCACACATTCACCAATCAATTCCGACACATGGGGGCCGATCATGTGAACTCCAAGAATACGATCGGTGTGTTTGTCGGCAATAATTTTAACAAACCCGTGGGGCTCTTCCATCGCTCTGGCTCGACCGTTGGCGGCAAACGGAAATTGCCCGGTTCGATATTCAACCCCTTCTTCCTTCAGCTGATTCTCAGTTTGCCCAACCCACGCAATTTCTGGAGAAGTATAAATAACCCAGGGCACACAATTGAAATCAATATGGCCGGCGCCGCCGCCTATTCGTTCAGCAACGGCAACGCCTTCTTCTGACGATTTATGCGCCAGCATTGGACCTCTAACCGCATCACCTACAGCCCAGATGTTAGGTGCGCCGGTTCGACACAATTCATCCACTTCGATGAATCCCCGATCGTCCAGCGCAACACCACAATCTTCGGATAACAATCCTGATGTAGCCGGTTTTCGACCCACGGCAACAATAACCCGATCAACTTCAAGACTGTGATCTTCGCCTTTTTGAGCATAACCGAGCTGCAAACCTCCCGCACCAGAACTCACACCACTGACCGTCGCCCCAAGGCGAATATCCAGTCCCTGTTTGGCATACTGACGTTTAGCTTCCCGGGCGACCTGATGATCCGCAGCCCCGAGGAAATCATCCATCGCTTCAACAATGGTTACTTCAGAACCGAGTCGATTCCATACACTTCCAAGCTCAAGACCGATAACGCCTGCACCGATAATACCTATTCGTTTTGGAACATGATTGAACGCCAGAGCACCCGTTGAATCGACTACAAACTCGTGATCATAAGGGATGCTGGGGAGCTCCACAGGCACTGAACCCGGAGCAAGAATGATATTCTGGCCAGTGAGTGTTTGAATAACCTGCCCATCACGATCAACAACGTTTACCCGGTTTCCAGACAACACATGGCCAAAACCGTGAATCGATGTCACTTTGTTAGCTTTGAACAGCTGGGAAATTCCCCCGGTCAGCCCTTTAACAATATCCTTCTTTCTGGCCTGCATCACAGAAACGTCCATTGCCACGTTATCTGCGCTGATGCCGTGAGCCGCAAACTGGTGGTTGAGTCGATGAAACTGCTCGGTAGACTCCAGCAAGGCCTTGGAAGGGATGCAGCCTACGTTAAGACAGGTGCCCCCAAGCGTTTCTTTGCCCTGATCATCTACCAGAGCGTCTATGCATACGGTATTCAGACCTAACTGGGCACAGCGAATGGCGGCGACGTAACCCCCAGGGCCCGCCCCTATTACTACTACGTCAAAACTATCTGTCATCAGATTATGTGTCCTTTAAATGTTTGTCGTTACGGTCGTTTAACAATCAAGCAGCAGTCTGGCTGGGTCTTCGAGCATATCTTTTACAGTCACAAGAAACTGCACCGCCTCCTTGCCGTCTATAATCCGATGATCATAGGATAGCGCCAGATACATCATTGGTCGAACAACCACCTCACCATCCTCAGCCATGGGTCTTTCCTGAATCTTATGCATACCCAATATGGCACTTTGAGGCGGATTTACGATTGGCGTGGACAACAGTGAACCGAATATTCCACCGTTTGTGATGGTAAATGTCCCACCGGTAAGCTCATCCATCCCAATCTTGCCCGCTTTGGCGCGAGCCCCGAATTGCTGGATTGTTTGCTCTACGTCAGCATAACTCATTGATTCACAGTTACGCAAAACCGGAACCACGAGTCCTCTTGGTGACGATACCGCAATACCGATATCGTTATAGTTATGCCTGACGATATCAGCCCCGTCGATATGGGCATTTACCAACGGGAAGCGCTGCAATGCAATCACGCTGGCCTTTACAAAGAAGGACATAAAACCCAGTCTGGCGCCGTGTTTTTTCTCAAACGCTTCCTTGTATCGAGAGCGGAGTTCCATCACCGGTTGCATATTAACTTCATTAAAAGTAGTCAGCAAAGCGGCAGACTGCTGGGCCTGAACCAGTCGACTGGCGATGGTCTGGCGAAGTCGGCTCATCGGCTCTCTGGCTTGCTCTCTTTGTCCTGACTGCTCCTGAGCCTGGGCTGCCGACTCGGTTTGAACAGGTGCTTGCTCCTGCTCTCTTTGCGGGGTCGCTACTGCTGTGCTGCCTGCAACCGATTGGTTTGATTTGCTTGCGGAAACGCTTCCTGCAATATGTTTTACGACGTCTTCCTTGGTAAGTCTGCCATCGCGTCCCGTGCCTTTGATGGCCGACGTATCAAGCCCCGCTTCGTTAACAAGTCGGCGAACTGCGGGACTTAAATCGTGGTCGATGTTTGACTCCTGCGCAGCATCTCCATTACCAGCAGATGGAATAACAGATTCGTCTACCGTCTCAGGTCCAGCGGGCGCTTCCGGTGCGGCCGCAGCGGCGCCAGGTTCTATTCTTGCCAGCACCTGATCGGCAAGCACGGTTGCACCTGCCTGCTCAACAATCTCTGTTAAAACACCATCAACAGGTGCGGGAACTTCCAGCACTACCTTGTCGGTTTCAACTTCGACAATAATCTCGTCGCGAGTAACCGGATCTCCAACCTGCTTGTTCCAGTCCAGCAACAAAGCATCAGCCACAGATTCGGGAAGTACGGGAACTTTGATTTCTATAGTCATAGTATATTTTCTAAATTATTCTTTGATACGGTTGTTTTTACGGAATATGCAAATACAAAATCAGTTGGAGACCTCAATGAGTAAGATGTTCTTCGCCTGATCTGTCAGTTTAAAACCGCCAGGGCTTCATCGACCATTTTTTGTTGCTGGGCAACAAACAGTTTGTAATACCCTACCGCGGGTGAAGGAGATCCTTCCCGACCGACATAACTCAGAATCTGGCTACTGTTCAGCGTTTTCCCGAGATAGTAACTGATCTGATACCAGCAGCCCTGATTCTTGGGCTCTTCCTGACACCAGGCAACTTCTTTGGCATTGGTATATTTCTCTACCTCCATTCGCAGCTCTGATAATGGAAAAGGATGCACCTGCTCTAGTCGTATAATCGCAACATTACTGATTTCCCGAGCTCGGCGCGCTTCAAGCAAATCGTAATAAACCTTGCCGCTGCAAATCACCAGTTTTTCAACTGCGGCTGAATCCAGAGCGTCTATCTCACCAATAACAGACTGATATCCACCCGTGGCCAGGTCCTCAGGCGTAGAAACCGCCAGCTTATGACGAAGCAGGCTTTTGGGAGTCATAACCACAAGAGGTCGGCGAAATGAACGCATCATCTGACGACGTAAAAGATGAAAAATCTGCGCTGGCGTGGTCGGAATACAAACCTGCATATTGTGCTCGGCACATAATTGAAGGAAACGCTCGAGTCTTGCCGAGGAATGTTCGGGACCCTGACCTTCCTGACCATGGGGGAGAAACAGTGTCAGACTGCAGACTCGATTCCACTTCGCTTGACCACTGCTGATAAACTGATCAATAACGACTTGTGCACCATTTACAAAATCACCAAACTGGGCTTCCCAGATCACCAGCGCCCGGGGCTCGGTAGTCGAGTAACCGTATTCGAATCCCAGAACAGCTTCTTCGGAAAGCAATGAATTAATAACCAGAAAATCACTGTGATTTTCTGTCATATACTGCATTGGTATATGAGTTTGGGCATGGGACTGATCATGCAAAGTGACATGGCGATGAGAGAAAGTACCCCGCCCTGCATCCTGCCCAGACAGTCTGACCTGGTAGCCATCCTTGAGCAAGGTGGCATAAGCCAGAAGTTCTGCACAGCCCCAGTCCATGGGTTTCTCACCCCGCGACATCGCAACCCGGTCCTGAAGAATGGTTTGAACACGTCGGTGAACCGCAAACCCCTCCGGAGACTTTGACAATTCTCCCGCCAGAATCGCCAGCGTTTCTGTGCTCACCGCGGTATTGACCTGCTCACGCCAGTCATTACCCAGATAAGGTGACCAGTCGAGCGTAATCAGCGCCTTGTTAGGGTCGATCACCTGACCCGCAACAACATGCCCTTCATCCAGCAGGTCGCGGTACTTTTGCACCATCTGTTCCGCCTGATCGGACGTGATCACTCCTTCGCCAACGAGTTTTTCGGCATAAATCTGACGCGTGGTTTTATGAGATCGAATCTTACGGTACATAATTGGCTGGGTAACGGCTGGCTCGTCGGCCTCGTTATGGCCATGTCGTCTGTAGCAAACCAGATCCAACACTACGTCCCCGCCAAACCTGACACGGTATTCCATTGCCATCCGAGTGGCATAAATTACCGCATCCGGGTCGTCTCCGTTGACGTGAAGAATGGGCGCCTGAACGAGTTTAGCCACTTCGGTGCAATACAGCGTCGATCGCGCATCGAGCGTGTTGGTGGTAAAACCGATCTGATTGTTTATGATGATATGTACCGTACCGCCGGTAGAAAACCCCCGAGTCTGCGCCATATTCAGGGTTTCCATTACAACCCCCTGACCCGCAAAAGCGGCGTCACCATGAATGATGATGGGGATAACCTGCTTCCGCTCTACATCCATTCGGCGTTGCTGACGGGCTCGAACCGAGCCTTCAACTACGGGGCTAATAATCTCAAGATGGGAGGGATTGAATGACAGTGCAACATGGACTTTGCCGCCGGGTGTCTGGATATCCGATGATGCACCCTGATGATACTTCACATCTCCGGTATTGGTATCCTCATCGTCGGTTTCATATTCACCTTCAAATTCACTAAACAGGTCTTTGGGCGCCTTGCCAAGAATATTAACCAGCATATTCAATCGACCACGGTGGGCCATGCCGATCACCACTTCCTTAACACCGCGCGCCCCAAACTGCTGAATCAAATCGGATACCATGGGTATCAGCGAATCCCCACCCTCAAGAGAAAAGCGTTTTTGCCCGACATATTTAGTGTGCAGATATTTTTCAAGGCCTTCGGCTGCAGTCAATCGGTCGAGCACTTCAATCCTCTCCTCGGGAGAGTAGGGCTCTCCTCCGGATTCCTTCTCTACCTGCCCAATCAACCATCCACGCTGCTCGAGCGAGTGTAAATAGCGGATTTCATAACCAATGGACTTGCAATAAACGCTTTTCAGGTAGTCAAGGATATTTCGCAGGGTCATAGCGCCACCGTGCCCCATTGACCCAACTTCAAATTCAGTATCAAGATCTGCTTCGCTTAAGCCATACTGCTCAAGTTCAATTTCCCGAGCATCTCCCCGGGGCATCACGCCGATGGGGTCAACATCTGCAAGCAGATGGCCGATCGCCCGATAAGTCATGATCAATTTTGAAACCCGCGCCTGCTTGTAAACCGCACTTTTTAATTCGGCGGGTGAGCCAGTGCCCCCAGAAACCCCCGTTGACTGAAATGAGTCCGCAGCCCCTGAGAGCTTGGAAAATACCGGCTTCCAGTTTTCAAGTGTATCGATATCTATATCACCGACGCCATTACCAACTGATTCCTGATAAAGCGACTCCAGATAGGCCATGTTGCCGCTACTCAGAAAGCCGAAGTCGGGCGAATCACCGGATTTAGAGGATGTCATTGTCTGAGCTTGTTCCTGATTTTGAATTGGTTTTATCAATGATTAACATGAGTATACCAAAGCAGATATCAGTTACTACGTTTAAATCACATCAACCTGCTTTTTTAAAACTATTTTCCAGCAAGGCCATCACCTGCCTGAGACTGCCCGGGGGTTGGTGATTCAGTAGCGGATACCAGTGTGTCAAAAAAGCGCTCCATGTACTTCTCCGCGGTGCTTCCTAATACCCTGACACCAAGCTCTCCAACCCACCCCGAAGCATCAACTACTGCATGATAACTCAGACGGGTTCGATTCATGCTTTCCGATACCAGAATCACATCAGCCTTACCGGATACAGATCCCGCCATTCCTGCGGCCATATTACTGTGAAGCGTATAGCCGGCCGGCGGGTTTGGGTCAACGACCGTCAGGGTGGCACTGAATGTTTTGGAAATCGGGCCCACTTTAATTCGAAACAGCGCTTTGAATGCATCGTTGCCGACTTTTTCCACACCATTGCAGCCGCGAATGCATATCTTGAGCACTTCCGGATCATTGAGACTGCCCCATAATTCTTCTCTGGAAAGAGGAATCACATGCACCCCCGAAAAGGACAGCTCGGTATTGCCCGGTTTATCTTTCCTGTTTTTCATTGCCGATTAATTATGTCTGCTTTGGTTATCGATTAAATTGGAATATCGGCTAAAATGCAACGAAGCAATATTGACGAGTGTCTTACCAGCACCGAACTATTTTACTGAAAATGATGAACCAGACGAATTACAACGAACGCTACAGCAGACAAATAAAGCTTCCCCAGATAGGTGAGGATGGCCAGAAAAAACTGCACCAGGCGTCGGTTTTAATTGTCGGTATGGGAGGGCTGGGCTCACCGGTAGCATTGTATCTTGTGGCAGCAGGAATCGGACGTTTTAAGATTGCAGATTTTGACCATGTGGACGAGTCCAACCTCCAGCGACAGGTAATCCATCATCATAACAATATCGGCCAATTAAAAGCGGAATCTGCCGCCGGAAAACTGAAAGCAATAAACCCGGATGTAAAAGTCGAGACGCTGGACTATTCACTGGATTATGCTGACTTTATCGAACAAACCAGAGATATCGATCTGATCATCGATTGCACAGACAATTTCCCAACCCGGTTTGAGCTCAATCAGGTCTCCCGGGAAACCGGCATTCCCCTGGTATCTGGTGCCGCAATTCGGTGGGAAGGCCAGGTCACCTCTTTTGTTCCAAAATTACCAGAAAGCCCTTGTTATCAGTGTCTTTATCCCAATCGTGATCTTGAAAGTGCCACTTGTGCAATGGAAGGCGTGGTGGCCCCGCTGGTAGGGGTGATTGGAACCATGCAAGCTATGGAAGCCGTCAATATTCTGCTCGACAACCCCCAGCTTAACGGCGTGGTTTGGTTGTTTGACGCCAGAAGCATGGATTGGCAGCGCATGCAGCTAAACCGAAACCCACAATGCCCTGGGTGTGGAGAAGGATAACTTTAAATCAGGTAAAAGCCACTGAGAGACTTCGGCTTCGCCGAGGCTGACCAATAAGAGAGTATTATTCAGAACTCACGCTTAGTGTCGATATTGTTCTGGTACCAACTATAAGTTTTCTCCAGACCCTCTTTCAGGCTAATTTTGTAGTCCCAGCCTAGCCCGCTTAGCTTACCGACATCGAGCAATTTTCGCGGTGCCCCTTCAGGTTTGGTGGAGTCAAATTCCAGCTCACCCTGATAACCCACTACCGATGCCAACGTAGAGGCAAGCTCGGCAATAGTGACATCCTGACCAGTTCCGATGTTGATATGGGACAGCATGGGGTCAATTTTTTCCACATAGTCTCTGGTTGGTAGATTCATCACAAAAACACTGGCACCGGCCATATCGTCGACGTGCAGAAATTCCCGCATAACATTCCCGCTTCCCCAGATAACAACCGATTTTGCCCGATTGATTTTTGCTTCATGAATACGACGCATTAATGCAGGTATAACGTGACTGTTTTGAGGATGGAAATTATCGTTGTCTCCGTACAAATTGGTAGGCATCACTGACCGGTAGTCTGTGCCATGCTGACGATTATAGGATTCGCATAATTTTATCCCCGCTATTTTGGCGATCGCATAGGGTTCATTGGTTGGCTCAAGCGGACCAGTCAGTAACGCGGATTCTCGCATAGGCTGCGGGCAATCTCGGGGATAGATACAAGAAGAACCGAGAAACAGCAATTTTTGCACACCGCCTCGAAACGCCGCATTGATAACATTACTTTCAATGATCAGATTGTTATATATAAAATCAGCAGGATATTCGCTGTTCGCATGAATCCCGCCCACCCTGGCAGCACACAAATACACTTCATCTATCTGGTGCGCCTGGAAAAAATCTTGAACCGCCTGTTGATTGCCCAGATCAAGCTGGTCTCTATCTCTGGTGATCAGCGAAATACGACTGGCATAGGTACTGGCATCGGCCTCTAGCTGACGGGCGATGGCCGACCCCACCATGCCGTTATGCCCGGCCAGGTATATTGTTTTTGTTGCGGGGTTGTTTATCACGTTTTGATCCAGGCGTTTCTTAAAGCACGGTTAATCAGCTTCAAGATTAATGCCCTTTTTACGGGCTTTTTTTAACGTCAACTTTGCGTAAAAAATTTGCAGTATCAGGAAAGGGATAAAGATGAAAAGTCTTTCTCTACCCGGAATATTGACCATCCACAGTGCGCCAAGCCCCTGCAAAAAGGCCATGCAACTCAACATAAGGGTCACCTCAAGATGGGTATTACCGCTTCTCACCCTGATCTGATAAAGGTGCGTTCGATGCGCTTTTAGCGGGTTCATTCGCCGTGATATGCGCCGGAAAAACGTAAACAACGTGTCGAATATAAAATGAAAAAGCAGCATCGGCATTACCAGAAAAGAGGTGTGCGATTCGTCATATCGGGCGGCAATGATGGCCAACGTTGCGAACACAAAACCCAGAAACGCACTGCCTACGTCACCCATAAATATTTTAGCGGGTGGTGCATTGTAAACCAGAAAACCAGCGGCCCCGGCGATGATAGTATAGCCAGTTATATATACGAATGAACTGCCCTCGTAGTAACTGATAATCATGAAAAACAATGCAGCAATCAGCGCCGTGCTGGCCACAAGACCATCAATGCCATCCATAAAATTATAGGCATTGGTAAGCCCCAGTATCCAGAAAAAGGAAACCACGTATCCCACCACCCCTAAAGAGGCCTCATCTTCCCAGGGAAGCGACAAGGTATCGATAACGATACCCGTAGACAGCACAACCGCCACCGCAAACACGTGGGTGGCAAGCTTGAACAACGCGGATTTTTCACGCACATCATCAATAAAGGAGATCACCGCAATTAAAATGGCGGAAAACACAAAACCGGATATGTATCTTTGCTGGATTAAATCCATTCCAGAAAAAATTACGATAAAGGCCATCCCGATAAGAAAGGTAACGACAATGGAAATTCCCCCTGACTTCGGTACCGCATTATCATGGGATGACCGCTGGTTGGGATGATCCAGAATGCGCACGAATTTCAGCATGGCCCAGGTAATCAGCGTTGCGATGACCGCCAGAGAGACACCAAAAAATATATGCCAATACAGTTCTGAAACAGCCACTGTCAGATTTTTTCCATGTCGGTGAGCACCATCATTTTAAATGCCTTAAATCGAATCTGTTTCTTAATTAGCCTGAACCATCAGGGGCATCAAATATTCCTCTTGATTGCAGCATAGCCATAACTTCAGCGACACTTTCCTCAATGCCAAGTTTAGCCGTATCCACAATTAATTCGGCATTCTCCGGCTCTTCATAGGGGGAGGATATGCCGGTAAAGTCCGGAATCTCCCCCTTTCGAGCTCTTTGATACAACCCCTTTACGTCACGGTTTTCACAAACCTCCAGAGGACACTGGCAATAAACTTCGAGAAAGTCATTGTCATTGTCCACCATCATTCTAACTCGTCGACGATCCACCTGAAACGGTGAAATAAATGCCGTTAAAGCAATCACCCCGGATTCAACAAACAGTTTGGCCATTTGCCCGACCCGGCGAATGTTTTCAGTTCTGTCATTTTCGGAAAACCCTAAATCACCGCACAATCCGTGGCGTACGTTGTCACCATCAAACACAAACGTGTTAGCGCCTCGTTGGTGGAGTGCCTCTTCCACTGCGTGAGCCAGGGTCGACTTTCCGCTACCGGATAATCCCGTAAACCAGATAATGGTGCTTTTGTGACCACTTTTCTGCTCTCTTCGTGATCGGGTTACGGTTGGCTGATGCCAGACTGTATTGGAGGATTGGTGATCTTGGTCAGTCATAAGGGAAATATTCAGGGATTCACAGAATAATTATCACGTCAGTTATTGAACACAACTGAGAAACTTGTCATGGTCGAATTATAACGTCTATAAGCCTGTTGGGGCGAAGCGAGCCCCCTTATATCAATGATTCGTGGATCAGGCAAATTTCGTATCCGCGTTCTGATATATGAAAAATTCTGAATCCGTGCTGTCTGAGCAACCGGATCAGGTCAAGAAAGTGCTCGAACGAGATCGACGGATAATTATAATGAAATTCTACCAGCATCTGCCCCACAAATATTCCGGATTCAAGCACGTTCGGTATTGCCGCAATCTCTGCACCCTCAATGTCCATTTTAAGAACATCGATGTTGTTATGACCCAATTCATTTGCCAGCGTAGTGAGCCGCTTGACCGGGCAAACTACGGTAACACCATCCGGTGACTTCGACTTGTAACTGCTGTAATTTACCTTGTGATCCCGGTTTGGCACAAAAAACTCAATCTCACCGTCTTGATCAGAGAGCCCCACCGGATGAAAACTGAATGTATTGGGTAAAGTTTGAGTTTTGATCCATTCGACGGAACGCGGCGTCGGATCGAACGCATGGAGGTCAACCTGATGATGCTCGATCATTCCAAGATCCCACTCTATATTATTACCCACACCAAACGAATACACCACGGAATCGGGCACGAGAGCAGACGGGACGACATTCCACGTGCCGGAGCGAACGCCGTAGGCACGGGTTTCGAGATTGACATCCAGCTCAACTCCATTTACGCGAAGTTTTCGATGCCGCAGCGTGTTTTTTATGGATTTGAACAATATACGATGAAATTAAACGTGGCTTATGTCGATGACGTCATCAATCTAAATAAAGCTAAAACAGCAAATCTTTTGACCAATGCGTTTAAAAAGCCTCGATCTGCGTATCTTTGCCTCCCAAATCAGAGTTATTAGCTCGAATGCAGGACCCAACCATGCATTCCGCTGTCAAGAAATCAGGGAACAGCGCCCCATAATAATAGCAGATCGGATGATACTCGAAAACGCGCTTAAACATGCTCCAACAGTCCGCCATTAGCACGGCCTCCCATTGCCAATTCAGAAAAAATATCTGACGCTAACTGGTCGACCCCGACGAACCTTCCGAGAACTTACCCTGCTCGATCCGCAGCCTGGTACCCCGATATTGCTGTTGATTTTCATCTGCCGTATTTCCATCATGCAACTCTTGCAAACGCAACCCACTGGTCTGAGGAAAAACCCGACCGGCTTTCTTCAGCGCACCATACCGGGCCCACACCGAGCGCTTCTTGTTTTCCTGATGGGGTTGAAAACGATTCATATCATCCGGGATCAAATCATCTCCTCGGACCAAATACCCCGCAGAAACTGCTCGATTCATCAACTGAACACCTCGATCGGTTCGAACAAGCACTGCATTCGATCCTGAGTCTTTTTCCTGCCCCTCCCGCGGCGGCGAGCCTCCAACCCATGTATCTGAAGCTGCTATATCGGTGGCATCACCGATCCCATCGGGACAAACCTTACATCGGGGTGGTAACCCCCAGGTGGACTCATCTTCCCCCCAGTAATCCAGATAATTCATTTCAACTTTTCGCCCATCCCGGGTTTTGATGGTGGTAGGCCCGGGACAACCGTAACCGCGATATCGAAGCGAGCTTACTTCTTCATAAGACACGTCAAATTTGGACAAAGCAGCTCGAGCACCATCGGCTTCCATAAAACCACCGCAGACCATGGCCATCATATACTTACAATACTTATCGATTCGAGCATCATGACGGGCAAGATTTCTTAAAGCGCTTACATCACAGGGTGTTCCAATAAACGCAAATGTCTCACCATTTTTTTCAGTTTTTTCAATGACCTCAACCACATCAATTAGTGTTGCCGTTGGTCCATAACGGGACCCGGAGCCTTTC
>JAIBDK010000478.1 GCA_024679435.1 Gammaproteobacteria bacterium
CCGCGACGCATTGCTTGAGAATGTAGTGGTAAGCGAAGACGGAATCATCAATTATGATGATGGCTCCAAAACCCAAAATACCCGGGTTTCTTATCCGATATATCATATTGATAACATTGTTCGGCCGGTTTCTAAAGGCGGCCATGCCAATAAGGTTATTTTTCTGTCCGCAGATGCATTTGGTGTTCTGCCTCCGGTTTCCAGACTCACGCCAGAGCAAACAAAATATCACTTTTTGTCCGGATTTACTGCAAAACTGGCGGGTACAGAGCGCGGTATTGATTCACCACAACCTACATTTTCAGCTTGCTTTGGTGCAGCATTTTTAAGCCTGCATCCGACTCGTTATGCGGAAGAACTCGTTAAAAAAATGGAAGCTTGTGGATCGCAGGCTTATTTGGTGAATACCGGTTGGAACGGCAGCGGAAATCGGATATCAATAAAGGATACACGTGGGATTATTGACGGTATTTTAAATGGTGACATCGAAGATGCTGAATACGATTATCTTCCTTATTTCAATCTTGCAATACCCCGATCGCTGGTTGGGGTTGATACCGGAATTCTCGATCCGCGCAACACTTATGTCGATGCAACAGAATGGGATGTTAAAGCCCGAGAACTTGCCGGACTGTTCATTGAGAACTTTGGGAAATTTGAGGATACCGAAGAAGGTAAGTCTCTGTTAGCCGCCGGCCCGTCATTGGATTAACTAAGTTTGCACGCGGTTTAACAAAACAAAAAGGCCGCACCACAGTCTATGGAGCAGCCTTTTTTATTACTAATCGAGAGGAATTTAGAAACGGCGTTTCCAGCCCACATAGACTGTTCGATCACTATTAGCGCTAAGATTATCCAACGGGTTTTGGGTATATGAAAGATGGGTAAAGACACTGCTGTAATGATTTAGCTCATAATTATAATAGGCTTCAAAAACCTTTTCTTTGTCGGCGTCGCTGAAAGAAAGATTGGATGATTCGAAGCCAATGGCGCCGGTTGCAGCGTTTTGGCTAACGGGTAGAGTGAGCGTAGCGGAGCCGTTGGTGGTTTGCAGTGGACTGCTGTAGGAAAACCCGAAAGTGCCTTTTGGTGTGAACAGGTTATCAATTAAAAGCCCGACCGCATAGCCTTCGGTGCGTAATCCGGAAACTTCACTTAACAGACTATTATTATCTTCATCCACGGAAGATACGCCCTGGAAATATCCGCCGAGCAGAGCAATATTTCGGGTAATATTATAAGAACCGTTAAACCCGATATAGTAAGTACTGGTCTGATCTACGCCGAGAACGCTGTCGCCCGCTCCACCAAGTAAACTCCCGTCTTCTACCATTGCGCCCAGTTGCATGCCTAAGCGATATTTTTCTTTGTGCATGCTGGTTTCATATAACAAGCTGTTGCTGACCTGGCCATTTTCTTCCTGATCATTGATGACGGATACGCCAAAACGATGATTTATAGCCTCTTTGTCAAAGCCGAACATGAAGCTTGAACCCATGCTGGAATAGCCTAGAACCGGCGTGCTGAAAAGTTCGTTCATGTAAAACTGAGACTGGAGTGAGTCTCGGCTGCTGTCACGCAGGGAAAGAGCGCCAAAGTCAGCAGACAGGTCGGAATTGAGTCCGAGGGCATACTGAGAGCCCGGGGTACTAGCTCGATGTAAAAAGCTTATATAGTTGTCGATTTGTTCATCACCAGCGGTGTAACCGAAAGGCCGTACTTTGTTCTCACCGACAAAAGCCTGAGTAAACCCGTTTTCACTGGCCTGGAGAGTAACGATGTCCA
>JAIBDK010000053.1 GCA_024679435.1 Gammaproteobacteria bacterium
ATCAGTCATCTTCTTGCGATGCTGAAACAATGCGCCAACGCAAAAATTCAATCGGTTGCGGTGCATATTCTGCTAGACGGCCGGGACGTTGAACCCCGGTCCGCTGCGAAATACATTAATAAATTGAACCAGACTCTAGATTCGATAAATCAGTTGCCCGGATTCAATTACCGCGTTGCAAGCGGCGGCGGCAGAATGATTCTGACCATGGATCGTTACGAAGCCGACTGGGAGATGGTGCGCAAAGGCTACCAAATTCACGTTCACGGCAGCACATCCATTGCCGGTCGAGAGGTCCGCAGCGCCCTGGAAGAAGTCACTCGTCAGTTTGATGAGGATGCGACCTTGTCAGATCAATATCTGGCGCCGTTTGTGGTGGTTGATGATGCCGGACCTGTGGGTAAAATGAGGGATGGTGATGCGGTGGTGCTTTTTAATTTTCGGGGTGATCGGGCCATCGAAATTTCCCGCGCATTCGATGATCCAGACTTTAATGTGTTCGATCGAGGTAACAGACCTGAAGTGTTTTTTTGTGGGATGCTTCAATTTGATGGAGATCTTAATGTGCCCGACCATTATCTGGTCAATCCACCTGTCATCGAACAGACTATGGTGGAATACATGTGTGCTGAAAAACTAAGGACGTTCGCCATTAGTGAAACCCAGAAATTTGGTCACGTGACTTATTTCTGGAACGGAAATAAATCAGGTTATCTGGATGAGTCTTTGGAGACTTATATTGAAATTCCCTCAGATAACTGCGAGTTCAATACCGTGCCCAAAATGAAAGCTAAAGAAATAACCGACGCGACAATCGAACTACTGGACAGTGGAAACTACCAGTTTGGCCGCATCAATTTTGCTAACGGCGACATGGTAGGACATACTGGCGATATAGCCGCGACTGCAGCTTCTCTTGAATGTGTTGATCTATGCATGGCCAGGCTGATTGATGCCGTAGATCGTAATAACGGTATACTGCTGTTTACTGCAGATCATGGCAATGCTGATGAAATGTTTGTCGAGAAGGATGGCGAAAGAATCTCAAGAACCTCCCACAGCTTGAATCCGGTTCCGTTTGTAATTCACGATTCACAGGATGCCGGGGAGTATGAGCTGAGTGAAAATCTAGAGGGAGGGCTTGCAAATGTGGCAGCAACGGTTTTCAATCTTATGGGTTACCGTCCACCGGAAGATTATGAACCTTCACTATTAAGTATCATGCGTGAGCCGGTGCGGAGAACACTGTATAAGGGCCGAGTGGTTAACCTCGGGTTGGAATCAGTTGTCCTCCCGAACGACAATCTCATGGCTTTGGAAGTGGTGCGCCATCCCGGAGGGGCAGTCATTCTGGCTATTGATGACAATGAAAATCTTTGCATGATCAAACAGTTTCGGCATGCCGCTGATAGTTGGATATGGGAGTTGCCTGCAGGCATTCTTGAACCGGGAGAACAACCGCAACTGGCGGCAATACGTGAGCTAAGGGAAGAGACAGGGTGTGAAGCCGAGACCTGGGATGCGCTGGGCGATATGTTCACTTCGCCGGGCTTTTGCGATGAAAAACTATACACTTTTTTGGCCCGGGATGTATCTACGGGGGAGTCATCTCCGGATCATGACGAGTTTATCGAAGTACACTGGGTGCCTTTAACTGAAGTCGAATCTATGATTATGGGAGGAGCCCTCAACGATGCCAAAAGTATCGTTGCTATTCACCAGATGCGCTTATTCCTCTCAGAAAGCCGGAGCGAATCAATAGGGTAATTGAAAGGTTAGCCGATGAAAGGTATCGGTGTCTGTATATAACCTTGTGGCAATTCAAAAAGTGCTTTTGCCGGATTGTCAGTCTGAATATTGAAAACGTTTACCTTAAGGTTGTCTTCAACGACATAAGCCATGATCGGCAATCCGCCTTGGCCCAGCCGGGAAAGATTGGGTAATCCAAAGCCAATGTTTTGAAGAATATTACCTGCCTTGCTCATCAACGAATCACCAAACTGATAAAAAAGAGCCATTGTTTGGTAATGCTCGCCAAGTATACCGAGACCGGATTCCGGTGCGATGCACAATTCTGATTGCAATTTACCGTTATTTAGCTGCTGAAACAACTGGCAGTTTATGCCGGCGGTAGCGAGAACCGTATCGGTTTTAACAATATCTATCTTTGTCTGCTCATCATCTTCCGCTATGCCCAATGTTCCGAGTAAATCGGACAATACGCCTTCCTGAGACTCTGCCACTGCGGACAGAGAATCAAGCATTGAAGCGGCCTTGTTAATGACACTCTGGTCAATTTTGTAATAACTCTTGTTTTTATGATCAATAATGAAAAGGGTCATCTCTGCGGAATCGAACAACAGATCCAGGTTTGGGTCTCCCCCTGCACGTTGCACAGAAACATTTCCGTCGAGAATTTTCGCTACCTGGGGAAGAACAGAGCCGTTCTCGTCGACGGTAAATTCAATAAGCCGCCCTGAACCATCGGCAAATGCAGGCAAGCCCGAAACAGTTACCCACATACATAAAGAGAGGAAGAGTGAACATGTTTTCTTCATGGGTTAAATGTAGAGCATTACCATGAATCAGGGCTTAATCTGTGAAATTGAAAATTCGTCCAAAAAGCCTTGGAACTGACAGAAAATATGAGAGTTGTCAGCCACAAACCACGCCATGCAAATAAAAAGCGCAGATTAGGACAAAAGGGCTTTAATTTTAGTGCTTACAGCTCCCATATCAGCACGGCCCTGAGTTCGGGATTTGATCACACCTATGACCTTGCCCATGTCCTTCATGGAAGCCGCACCCGTACTTTTTATGGCTTCCTCTATAATGGACTGGATTTCATCTGAAGACAGCTGTTCAGGCAAATAGCCTTGAAGAATTGCAATATTAGCTTTTTCCTTGTCTGCCAGATCCTGTCTGCCGCCTTTTGCAAACTGATCTGCGGCGTCAACACATTGCTTTACCATTTTTTGAACGATTAACACCACACCTTCATCGTTCAATTCAATACGATCGTCTACTTCCTTGCGTTGTATGGCAGCACGCAACAACCGTATTGTTTCGAGCCGGATAGTTTCCTTATCCCGCATTGCCACTTTCATATCTGCGACAATGCTCTCTTTCAGGCCCATGGAGTATAAATTCCTGTCCTTTTAGTACAAGCGTCTGTGGCGTGCTCGCTGACGGGATACACGCTTCATTTCACGTCTCACGGCCGCATCGGCGTCCAGTTTGCGGGTCGTCGTGGGCTTTTCATAAGCCTGACGACGTCGAGATTCAGTGAATACACCCGCTCTTTCGCAGGCGCGACGAAATCTTCTCAAGATCACGTCAAATGGTTCGTTTTGTCGAACTTGTACAGATGGCATGAATATACTTCCTGGCAATTTTAAAAGGGGCTGGATTGTACTTTATTTTTGTTCTGAGTTCATAGTCTGAAACTCAAATTTCATATTTTCAGGCCGACAAACATGATTCTGCCCTCAAATTGGAGTTTTATCCGTTAAATCACTGCCTTTACGAATTAATCTTGCTGTATTTTCACATTCCAGCTAGCAGGCACATATCATGGAAAAAACATTAAAATCCCCAGAAATCTACTAATAAATAAGCATAGCCAGAATACATTTCAGCTTGAGCGAGTATCGGTTTATCAGAGAACTCAAGAGCATATTTATTCTGCAGTCTGGATAAGGCGCCTGAAGACCGTTCTGATATAAGGGCCAGGCCGATTTTCTTTTGCATTTCGCGACTTATCGCGGGGCCTGAACTAAATCCGAGGTGAGGCAGTTCTGAGCTTTCAAATAGGACCGAGTATGCGATTGCCGGGAACTTTTTCTTATATCGTTCCAATACCCGTCTTGGAACGATCGCAGCATCGCATTCCTGAGATTGAAGTTTGGTAAGCATGTTGTCATATCCCTGAGTTGCTTTGATTGAGGGCTGTGACCAAATTGAGTCATATTGGTCCACCAGCGTAAGCGCATCAAGGTTTGGTAATGCAGAACTACATACCGTTTTACCCTTCAGGCCAACCAGCGTCAGAGGTTCGGATGATCGATGAACGATAACATAGGTCATAACCTGGGCAATTCCGGCAATGGGATTATGTTTGATTTTTTCAATTCGCCACGAAACAAAGTGTGGTGCGTCTAATATAAAGTCATAACCGGCTTGTTGCATCGTTGATATATAGTTCGGCCAGTTTTCCGGATATCTGTAAAAAAACTTCTCGCCGGTAACTGCGGTTAGATATTCAGCAACAGGGGCATAAAGTGCAATGCTCGTTTTTCGGTCATCAGTTGGAGGAGCTGAAAATATATATTCTTCTGCATGGCAAAATCTGCTAAAAAGCAAACCTGTGGCCACAAACCAGACACAGACTATTTTGAAGAAATTTGGCATGGCTTTTATCTGTCTAGGGAAAATAAATGAAATTGGATAATGAATATTAAAAAGACAAACCGAAAGTCGGTGGCGGGAGTCAGCCCTGACACTGTTTTAGTATGTTGTTCCGGGAA
This sequence comes from Gammaproteobacteria bacterium, assembly GCA_024679435.1. Taxonomy (GTDB): domain Bacteria; phylum Pseudomonadota; class Gammaproteobacteria; order Arenicellales; family Poriferihabitantaceae; genus JAIBDK01. The sequence goes on from JAIBDK010000053.1 coordinate 4,527, forward strand.
GCTGAAAAGCATTGGCATCTTAACTTGTGTTTTACTGATGTCTTCCTGTGCACTGTTTAAACCTAAAGAGCCTGGCATCGGAGATCCGGTAAACTGGAGTGATATCGATGGCTGGAATGAAGATAGTCATGCCGAGGCCTGGCCGGCGTTGGTAAAGAATTGTATAGCGCTCGCTAATAAAACAAAATGGAAATCTGTCTGTAATGCAATAAAACAGATCGGTGAACCTGATGATAAAGAAGCACGCCTTTTTGTTGAAAGCTGGTTTCGCCCCCACGTTCTTTATGGGAAGGGCGGCAGGGAGGACGGGTTGGTAACCGGATATTATGAGCCTTTGCTAAAAGGCAGTTTGTCGCCAGTCGACGGTTATAGTTATCCGTTGTATCGTGAGCCGGATAATCTGCTGACAATCAGTCTTGATGAGATGTATCCGGAACTAAAAAACAAGCGGGTTCGTGGGATGCTGGTTGGAAAAAAAGTAGTGCCTTTTTATTCGAGAGAGCAAATAGAAAAGAATCGAGAGCTGCTTTCCGGTAACGAAATTATCTGGATTGATGACAGAGACGACGTGTTTTTCCTGCATATTCAGGGCTCAGGTCGGGTGCGACTTGAAGACGGCAGGTTGGTAGGTGTGGGCTACAGCAACCAAAATGGACATCCCTATGTTGCAATTGGTCGACGACTGCTCGAGTGGGACGAGTTGGACAGGGATGAAATCTCGTTATTTACGATACGCCAGTGGCTTAGAGACAATCCTCAGCGTGCGGAAATGTTGCTTAATGAGAATCCGAGCTATGTGTTTTTTGAACTACGCGAAGATACATCTGCCGGTCCAACAGGTTCGTTAAATGTTCCGTTAACACCGGAACGTAGCATCGCTATCGACCCAAAAGTAGTGCCGTTAGGCACGCCGATCTGGTTAACGACAAATATTCCCGGAAAACCGGACCAAATTTATCAACGCCTGGTAATCGCCCAGGATACTGGTGGTGCAATTCGCGGACCTTTACGTGCCGATCTTTTCTGGGGGCATGGAAACTATGCGGAACAATCTGCAGGCATTATGAAAGAAATGGGAACGATGCTGGTTCTGCTGCCCAGGGGCGAAAAATTGGTGGATTGAAGGTGTAAGTTTGTGCTTTCTTATAGCGTTCGTACAGCCGCTATCCCGCAACCTCAAACAGACTGATATCAAGCTCTGCTATGGATGTTGCGCCGTTTTGAATTACCGATGCATGATAATTGGCTTTTGGCATTTCATAGGCGAAATAGAATCGCGCGGTTTCAATTTTTGCCGGATAGAAGGGGTCGTTACCGTCATCCAGTGTCAATGCGGCCCCAGCCGCACGGGCTAGCTGCCAGCCACAGCAAATCGTTCCCCAAAGCCGCAGGTATGGATCACAAATCCCAGCCGGTTTACGAATATCTTCAGAAGCCATGACGAGTATGCTGGCTATGGAAGATTCAAGTAAGTCTAGTGAAGCGGTTATCTGATCTTTCATGTTCTTTAATTCAGGCTGATGGACGTTTTGGATATCGGCACGAATGAAAGAAATAACCGCCCTTGAAATATGCCCCTGATCCCGTAATAACTTTCGTCCAATCAGATCCAGTGCCTGGATGCCATTGGTTCCTTCATAGATTGGGGTGATTCGCTGGTCGCGATAATATTGGGCCGCCCCAGTTTCTTCGATAAAACCCATTCCACCGTGGACTTGTAACGCGATAGACACGTTTTCAAGACCGAGTTCAGTCATATAGCTTTTAACAATGGGTGTAAGTACATCCACCATAGCCTGAGCGAGTTCACGGGTCTCTGGATCTTCACTTTTTAGGCTTTTATCGAATGATCCGCCCAGTATTAACCCAAGAGATCGAAGTCCTTCGATACGACATTTCTGTAGCATCAGCATTCTCTTTACATCAGGGTGATTAATAATTGCGACTCTGTCACCCTGGGGATTGTCAATGGCGGTTCCCTGAATACGGTCGCCGGCAAACCATGCTGCTTGCTGATATGCGCGTTCTGCTACTCCATTTCCCTGGATTCCTACTGCGAGTCGAGCGATATTCATCATTGTAAACATATAGGTCATACCCTGATTTTCTTCGCCTACCAGATAACCAACCGCACCTTTTTGTTTCCGATATTTTCCGGTGCCATAACCAAGCACTGCAGTGGGACTGCCATGAATCCCTAACTTGTGTTCAAGGGAAATGGTTTCGATATCGTTTCTGGATGTCCAGTTGCCATTTTCATCGCGCAGAAACTTGGGTACGATAAAAAGTGAAATACCTTTTGTGCCGGAAGGCGCATCTGGAAGCCTTGCCAGCACCAAATGAACAATATTATCAACCATATCGTGATCACCGTAGGTGATGTAGATTTTCTGCCCGGTAATCAGATAGTGATCCCCGTTACTCACCGCCTGAGTTTTAATCATGGCGAGATCAGAACCGCAATGGGGTTCGGTCAGATTCATGGTGCCTGACCAGTTACCGTGTATCAGATTTGCCAGATAATCTGTTTTTTGATCCTCGGTTCCGTGCAGTTCTATGGCCTCAATAGCGGCCTGTGTGAGAAGGCTGCACAAACCAAACGCCATATTTGATGAATGCCAGATTTCCTGCACCGCAGTTGCAACCAGCCATGGTAATCCCTGTCCGCCGCGATCGGGGCTGAAGGGTAATCCATTCCAGCCGCCTTCAATAAACGTGCTGTATGCCTCTTTCCATCCGTCTGGGGTTTTAACTTCTCCGTTATTGAGGCTCGAGCCCTGAATATCGCCAACTTTATTCAGCGGGTCGAGTACTTCTTCGCCAATCTTAGCGGCTTCCTGAAGAATCGCCTCGAGGAGATCATGTGTTGCATCTTCATAACCTGGTAATGCGGTGATGCCTTCCAGATCAGCAAGGTGACGGGTTGCAAACAGAATATCTTTAACGGGTGCTTTGTAATTACTCATTTAGGTTTCCGAATATCTTTCTAAAGTTAGTCGATTAGCGATCGTACATTTTTACGGGTTAGGTTGGCGTGTAGTTTAAAGCTCGAGTTTTTTTGTAACCATTCAATATTATTTATGATCGGTTTCTGCTCTTAACTTCTATAGCATCGAGTTTTCGCTGAACATTTTTCGCCACCGCATCCATTTCCGCCAGCGTGTTTTGGATGTCAAGTTGCTTTTGCTGGAGTTCAAGTCGATGGGATTCTATGGTTTCGAGCACAAATTGTAGTTGAGCGGATTCATTTGGCTGGGTGTCGTACAGCTCCATGGTCGTTTCAATTTCTGCCAGAGAAAAACCAAGCCGCTTGCCTCGCAAGATTAGTTTCAATCTGACGAGGTCTCGTTCGCTATAAATTCTTTTGTTATTTTCTCTCCCAGGCTTCAACAGGCCTTCTGCTTCATAAAAACGAATGGTGCGCGGTGTCAGATCAAAATGTTTTGCGAGGTCTGAGATGGTGTAGGCGGGCTTGTTTTTCATGGACGTTAATGATTGGCCAAATAGCTAACAGGGGACTTTCTGGGTTATTAGGTTGACGTTTACGTAAACGTAAGGTACGGTCTTAACGTATCAAATTCCAACCCCAGAAGCGAGGAATATTTTGGGAAAACTCGACCAGCTAACCAATCAGTCTGCCTTAGCCGTAGGTTCCAACCTCAGATTCATTACTGCCGCCAGTTTGTTCGATGGACACGATGCGGCGATAAATATTATGCGCCGAATTCTGCAGTCCCAGGGTGTTGAGGTAATTCATCTTGGTCATAACCGTTCGGTAGCTGAGGTGGTCAATGCGGCGCTCCAGGAAGACGCACATGGTATTGCGATCAGTTCTTATCAGGGTGGACATGTTGAGTATCTTAAATATATGCTGGACATGCTACGCCAAAACGGCGGTGAAAAAATTAGAGTGTTTGCTGGCGGTGGGGGGGTAATCGTTCCTGAGGAAAAGACCGCTCTTGAGGCATACGGAGTGACCCGAATTTATACCCCGGAAGATGGTCAGCAACTTGGATTGCAGGGAATGATTGAAAACACTATTTCCCTGAGTCAATTCGATCCTTCGGTAGACTCGCCAGATTGCCTTGATCCTTTAAAGAGAGGTGACCTAAGGGCGCTTTCTCATGCTTTATCCGCTGTTGAGAGCGGCACGATCGGCCAGAATCTTCGTGAGCAACTCAGTGAGTTTTCGAATTCTACTGATTCGATGATTCCCGTTCTTGGTATTACCGGGACAGGAGGTGCAGGCAAGTCTTCACTGACAGATGAGTTGATTCGTCGATTGCGACTTGGCCTTGGGGATACCTTGAAAATCGCCATTCTTGCAGTTGATCCAACTCGTAAGCGAACCGGTGGCGCCTTGCTTGGAGACCGTATTCGAATGAATGCGATAAATCACCCAAATATTTTTATGCGCTCCATTGCGACCCGGGCCAGTTTGGCAGAAGTGCCCGATTATCTTCGTCAAATGATTCAGTTGTGTCAATGTACTGGATTCGATCTGATAATTGTTGAAACACCGGGTATTGGTCAGGGCGATGCCGGTATAACAGATTTGGTGGATTGTTCATTGTATGTGATGACACCGGAATTTGGAGCCCAGTCGCAGCTTGAAAAAATCGACATGCTTGATTTTGCGGATGTGGTGGCAATTAACAAGTTTGATCGTAAAGGTGCCGCAGATGCCTATCGTGACGTGTGCAAGCAGGTGCAACGCAATCGCGAAGCATTCAGTTTGAGACCTGAAGAAATGTCGGTGTTCGGCACCATTGCATCCCGTTTTAATGATGACGGCATGACGGCACTGTATCAGGAGATCATGATTAGGCTACGTGCAATTGGACTTGATTGCGCTAAAAATCAACTTCCGGAAGTGGCGGTTCGAATGTCCTCGGACCAAAACAAAATCATTGCTGAAAAACGGATCCGATATCTGGCTGAAATAGCAGAAACAGTAAGAGCCTATAAACAACGTGCACTGGATCAGGCAGCTCTCGCCCGTTCTATACAGCAACTGCGTGCGACAAAAGACATGCTAGAGCAGGCTGGCGCCCAAAGTTTTAATGCCATAGAGGATCTGGTTAGGTCTAAAAGCGATGCATTAGATTCAGGTGTTGCAGAACAGCTCGAAAACTGGTGTCAGACGGTAAACGATTATTCCGGTGACCACTATGTGGTTACTATTCGTGATCGTCAAATTCGAAGTGAACTAAAACGAGAGACGCTGTCTGGAAGTAAAGTAAATCGGGTGTCACTCCCTGGGTATGAAGATCACGGTGAGCTGGTTAAATGGATGATGCTGGATAACTTGCCGGGCTATTTTCCGTTCAGTGCCGGCGTGTTTCCGTTTAAGCGAGATAACGAAGATCCGACCCGGATGTTTGCCGGAGAGGGTGATGCGTTTAAAACTAACCGGCGTTTTAAAAATCTTTCAGAGCATTCCGATGCCAAGCGTTTGTCTACGGCTTTCGATTCTGTCACCCTTTATGGCTGTGATCCTGATAAAAGACCAGATATTTATGGCAAGGTGGGTAATTCAGGAGTTTCCATCGCTACTCTGGATGATATGAAAGCGTTGTATGACGGTTTTGATTTGTGTGACCCTGCGACCTCGGTTTCGATGACGATAAACGGGCCGGCTCCAATTATTTTGGCGATGTTTTTAAATGCTGCTGTTGCCCAGCAGGCAGATAAGTTTCTGGAAGAGAATAACAGGCAACCGAACGACAACGAGTATGCGGCTCTTAGGGCAGATGCCCTTGCCAGTGTGCGG
>JAIBDK010000001.1 GCA_024679435.1 Gammaproteobacteria bacterium
AATGGCCAAAACACTTAACCAAACCCGATTGGAACTGCTGAACGCACAGTCAATTCAACCTGAGCCATTTCCTGACCTCAACCCGTAAACCAGATCATAGATAATGTAATATCTTCAAAGGAGCCAAAAAATGAACAAGAGCCGCACATCCGCTATTTTTAGACGTATGCTGAGTATATTTATTACTGGCGTGACTTTTCTGGGCATGGGGTATGCGGTTCCTGTTAGTGCTCAGGACAAGCCTAAACTCGTTTTACAGATCACCGTGGATCAGTTGCGGGGTGATTTGCCAACCAGATTTTATGACAGGTTGGGTGAGGGAGGCTTTAAATACCTCTGGGAACAGGGGCTTGTGTATGAAAATGCACATCATGCCCACGCGAATACGGAAACCATCGTAGGGCATGTAACTCTCGCCACGGGTACCTATCCTTCTATACATGGAATGACCGGCAATATCTGGTTTGATCGTGAGACCGGCTTCACCACTTATAATATTGAGGATCCAGACTATAATTTACTGACTGAAGGTGCTGATGTAGACGCGAGTTCAGAGATTGACCCAACTCAAAGAGCGGCTCGCAGTGAAGGCAGGTCGCCGGCGTCTATATTGACAACCACTTTTGCTGATGAGCTTCGGAGTTCAAATGGAGGGCAGTCCAAAGTATTCGGCGTATCAATAAAAGATCGGGGGGCGATATCGCTTGCGGGCCATGCCGGAAAGGCGTTTTGGTTTTCCAAAGCAACCAGCCAGTTTGTTACCAGCAACTATTATTATGATGCTTATCCGCAATGGGTTGTTGATTTCAACAGTCGGGAATTACCTCAACGCTATGCCGATACCAGTTGGGCTTTGTCCCAGGATCCTTCAACCTACTATTTCTATGATACCGATGATCGGCCCTGGGAAGTGGACCTGGGTGGTTTTGGTCGAACCTTTCCCCATCAATATGGAGCGGGGGAGGGGAAATACTACACGACGATGCTGACTGCCAGCCCGGCTGGAGACGAGCTAACACTGGACTTCGCCAAAGCCGTCGTAAATGCAGAACAACTGGGGCAGGATGACGTAACGGATTACCTGAGTGTCTCCTTTTCATCGACCGACTACGTCGGCCATCTGTTTGGCGCATCCAGTCTGGAGGCTGAGGACAATATTCTGCGCCTGGATAAAACGCTAGCGGAACTTTTTCATTTTATTGACGAAAAAGTAGGAGTCGATAATACCCTGATCGTTTTGTCTGCCGATCACGGGGGCCCTGATTCGCCGGGCTATCTTAATTCCCTGAATATTCCTGCTGCCTATGTGGACCCGGGTTCCTGGGAAACCGATGCGGCAATTCAGCGAATCAAGAGTGAATTTGGAATCAGTGGGAAAATTATGGAAACCTATAATCACCCCTATGTGTTTTTCAGTGAGGAAGTTATTAAAAATGATTCCATTGATTTCGAGGCTCTGGAACAGGCCGTTGCCCGGGAATTATCGGTGTTTCCGGGAATATCCATAGCCATAGGGAGCACGTTGCTGCGTCGGGGTAACGTACCAGACACTGATCTGCACGATGCCGTATTGAAGAACTTTCACCCGAAGCGGTCTGGCGATATTTATGTTGTATTTGAGCCGAATATGTTCATCAATGATTTTGATGGACTTACGGTTGCTTCAACCCATGGGTCGCCCTGGCCTTACGATACCTGGGTCCCCGTGGTTTTTGCGGGTGCCGGCATTGCGTCTGATCGGGTGATGAGAAAAATTTATACTACAGATGTCGCTCGCACGTTATCTGCGTATATGGGTGTTAAGCCACCATCTGGGTCTGTTGGTGAGGTGCTTGAGGAGGTGTTTCAGGATGATTAAAACGGTGCACTGCCCGAGCAATCTGTTCGGGCAGTGCAGATACTGATTTTTAAAGTTGTATTCGATTTTTACTCAACCGATAGGTTGGTGGCATCGATTGCTGAAGAGCAACGTGGCGTGAGGCTTGCCTTGTTGTCAAGTAAACACTGAGCCAGACGTCCTTCGCCTGCCTGAACGTCTGCGCATTGTGCCTGAACGTCGTCGGCACATTCATGAACCAGATAGGAAAGCGCGCTGACAAATCTTTCTAGCTGAGCGGATGCGTCATATAGTGCATATTCGCATTGGCCGGACAACTTGTCGCCATGAGCATAAAGACATGCGAGTCCACGTCCCTCCCCTGGTGTTACCTGAGCACAGTACTGGGTAAGTTCTGCTTCACAGCCGGTGACAACAGTTTTAACAAGATCGTCTGCCTGGATTGAAAACGTGGTTCCCAGAATCAGAGTGCTTAAAATAGCAGTTACAAAGTTTTTCATGAATAATCTCTAAAATTGATATAAAGGTTCAGGTCAATGCAAATTGCAAGACCTGACGAGTTTGAACCACTGATTTTGCTCGAAAATTTGTCTGTTACAAACCCAGTCGGATTGCTTGGTTCAACAGCAGGTTTTTAACATATCTGGACATAATAATCGCTTAATTTCCGATTAATCTTACTTATTTATTCGTCTTTCACGGGTCGTCTGAAGGCCATTCTGAAAAGGGGAACGGTTTTTCGTTTTGATTGAAAGTGACAAACTGAAGAATCTGAAAAATGTATCTGTTTATGCTTTTGCTCAGAGTGCTCAGATTGGAATTGGTTTCACAGGTTACAAGTTTAAATCCGAACTGGACTATTACAAGAGTTGTCAAAACGAGTTTTGTAACGCTATAAATTGCAGCAAAAAGGATTACAAATAAAAGTCGGATTGCAGTTTCCCTGCGCGATGCGTTGTCGATTGTGCTTATGCTCATATGGAAGGGTGTTTCTTAAGTTTAATATGTAAAGAATATGGGGGCGACAATATGCAAAATAAACCGAAAATGCGTGTTCGAACTCGCTTTTCCAGTTCTGCCTCCGCAAAATAAGTGCCGGACTTGAATTGATCTCATGAGGAAATGTGAAGGATCCTGGGCTTTGAGTTCGGCGCTGGCTAAAGTAACAACTTTTCCAGAATTTTCTCATAGACTTGAGATAGCAGATTTAGATCTTGCGTGGAGATCTGTTCGTTGATCTGATGAATGGTTGCGTTAACAGGGCCAAGCTCAACTACCTGGGTTCCAGTGGGAGCGATAAATCTTCCGTCAGAGGTTCCACCGCTGGTGGATAGCTTTGGTGATACACCGGCAACCTCAAGAATAGAACCTTCCACGGCTTTGACCAGGTCTCCGGTTTTGGTTTCGTAGGGCAGGCCCGGGTCGCCCCAGTCAATCTCAAATTCCAGGCGTTTGTTGTTCAAAATTGCTTCCACTTCTGAAATAAGGTTCGCGGCGGTGGTTTCCGGCGAATAGCGAAAATTGAATTTGATATCTACATGACCCGGAATGACATTAGTTGCGCCGGTCCCGCCATTGATGTTGGAAATCTGGAAACTGGTAGGCTGGAAATTTTCATTACCCTGATCCCATTGTTTGATTGTCAGGGCGTTGAGTGCGGGTAGTGCGATATGCAAAGGGTTGTTTGCCAAATGGGGATAGGCAATATGGCCCTGTTTACCTGTGATCTTAAGCGTGCCGTTGAGCGATCCCCTGCGACCAATTTTTGCCATGTCGCCCAATATCTCAACACTGGTCGGTTCACCGACGATGCACATGTCGATTTTTTGATCGCGTTTCGCCAGTTCCGCCATAACTTCGCGGGTTCCCCAGCGCGCGATACCTTCTTCATCGCTGGTTATCAGCAGACCGATAGAGCCGCGGTGTTGCGGATGCATTCCAACAAAACGCTCGCAAGCCGTCACAAAACAAGCGATGCTACCCTTCATGTCCGCAGCGCCTCGGCCGTGGAGCATGCCATCGTGAATTTCACCGTCAAATGGCGCGTACCGCCATTGTTCAAGGGGCCCGGTGGGAACGACGTCGGTATGCCCCGCGAACACCAGAATTGGCGCTTTGTCCCCCCGGGTCGCCCATAAATTGGAAACTTCTGCAAAATCCATGTGTTCACAACTAAATCCGATAGCATTAAGTCGAGAAGTCAACATTGCCTGACAGCCGTTGTCATTAGGTGTCACAGAATCCTGTCGGATCAGGTCCCGGGCGAGGGCAACGGTTGGGGATAGCGGCATTTGGTGTTTTTGTCGTATGATTATAAGGAGGCTATTTTAACTACAAAACAAAACCTAAAACTATGAGAAAATGCGGGCATGCATAAATGGTTTAAAACCGCGTTGGGTCAATCTATTGTTGATGCCGAGGTGGCGAAATGTGATCAGTTGATACCAACAGGTTATTATGCGAACGGCCTGCAGGTTGGTTTGCCTGACTGGGACTTTCTCGATAGCAGTGGTGTGGTGACTCGATACCTGACAGATTTCAATCTGGATGCCAAGAGTCGTCCAAAAAGCGGTCATTTTGTGGTGTCGCACAGTGATGCGCTGCCGTTTCCAGAGCGATCTCAGGATCTAATAGTACTTCCGCATACTCTGGATTTCTGCGACCGTCCTCATGATGTGCTTAGACAAGTAGATCAGATACTCGAGCCGGAAGGATGTCTTGCTATAGTGGGATTTAATGCGGTGAGTTTATACGGCGCTCTCAAGCTATTCAGAAACAGGCACAATCCACCCTGGTCAGGTCATTATTACTCGGTTCGCCGAGTGCAGGACTGGCTATCTCTTCTTAACTATGATCTGGTTGGCGCCGGAATGATGGCTTATCAGCCACCTATCCAGTCAAAGAAGTGGCGACAGCGGATATCTTTCATGGAAAATGCTGGAGATCGTTGGTGGCCCGGCCTTGGGGGAGTTTATGTGATTGCGGGAAGAAAGCGTGTAACAGCGATGACTCCAAGACCAAAAAAATCCAGGAGTTGGCAACGTTTAATCCACGGGATGTCTCAGCCAGCCTCCCAGCGAGCAGCCAGAATGGGTATTAAACTGGTTTCTAAAAGTCAGACCGACTATTAGTATCGACATTAATTAAGTGAATAGAATAACGATTTACACCGACGGTGCGTGCCGCGGTAATCCTGGCCCCGGCGGCTGGGGAGTCATACTGCGCCATAAAAGTACTGAAAAGGAAGTATATGGTGGCGAAAAAGATACCACTAATAATCGAATGGAACTTGTTGCTACCATTGAGGCGTTGAAGATGCTGAAAACGCGATGCGATGTTGATTTGTATACAGACTCAACCTACGTAAAAAATGGAATCCAGCAATGGCTCGCGAACTGGAAAAAAAATAACTGGAGAACTGCTTCAAGGAAGCCGGTGAAAAATCAGGATTTATGGGAAGCGCTTGATCAACAAAGTCAACGTCATAATGTAAGCTGGCACTGGGTTAAGGGTCATGCTGGCGATCCCGGCAACGAAAGAGCCGATGAACTCGCCAATTTAGGTATTGATAATCTGGTTTGGCTGGATGAGTTTTAACCTTAAGAAATCGCGAGATTAGACAATGCGACAAATTGTTCTGGATACAGAAACCACCGGTCTTGAGCCCAGTTTGGGGCACCGGGTTATTGAAATCGGTGCTGTGGAGGTGGTTAACAGACGCTTAACCGGAAATAACTTTCATCAATATATCAATCCTCAAAGAGAAATCGATGAGGCGGCAATTGAAGTTCATGGTATTACCCTGGAGTCGTTGCAGGATAAGCCGCTTTTTGATGATATTGCGCTTCAACTACTCGAATTCCTCAAGGGTGCTGAACTGATCATTCATAATGCCAAATTTGATGTTGGGTTCTTGAACCATGAATTTTATGAGGCCGGATACAATGAAAAAGTTATTGATGACAATTGCACCGTCCTTGATACTCTGGTAATGGCACGGCATAAGCATCCTGGTCAGAAAAACAGTCTGGATGCGCTTTGTAAACGTTATTTTGTAGATAATACTCAACGTACATTGCACGGCGCACTTCTTGATGCCGAAATTCTTGCCGATGTTTATTTGCAAATGACTGGCGGCCAGATTTCACTCCTGGGTGAATCGGAAGATATAATTAATCAGGGGGGCGAACCGGAAAGGTTATTACTTGATACCGCAGACACGAGCAATATAAAGGTTATTCGTGCCAGCGATGGCGAAAAGGAGCAACATAGGAAGTGGTTGGAATTGTTGCGTAAAGAGTCGAAGTCGGAAGTGGTCTGGGACAAAATTTAGTCTTTTCCGAACTCCGGAATCAGGTAGTTATCTTTTTAAAAACGGCTCGGTTGTTATCAGAACCTTACCGAATAAAGTGAGAGTATCAGTCTGGGACAAACTTTAAATTAAGGCAACACTTTTTTATAGGGTTTTACCTCGACCGTTTCATAAACACCCGCAGCCACGTAAGGATCGGCGTCGGCCCAGGATTTTGCCTCTTCCAGACTTTGAAATTCGGCAATGATAAGACTGCCACTAAAACCCGCAGCACCTGGATCTTCGCTGTCAATTGAAGGGTTCGGACCTGCAACCAGTAATCGCCCCTGTTCTACCAGGGCTTTAAGTCGTTCAACATGGGCTGGGCGGGTACTGAGACGGGCTTCCAGAGTATCTTCGGCGTCCTGAGCGTAAATGGTATAGTACATTAGTTGTTTTCCTGTTTTCGGCAGAGGGGTATTTACGGGTCTTCCTTTAGTTCTATGTGCTTGGATAAATAGAACATCTGCAGGATAGCAAATGCCATGGTCAATCCAAACATCCAGAAAACCTTGAAATTGACCCAGGTTTCGGTTCGAATTTCCGGAGCGGCTTCCGGTTGATAGTAAAAAGCGATATACAGATTGAGCCCCCCTAAAACCAGAAAAAACAGGGCCCAGGCCCAGTTCAGGGTTCTCCAGACGGGATTCGGCAGGGCAATTTGTTTTCCCATTACAAACTCCAGAGCAGAGCTTTTAGCAAACAACAGCATTCCTATTATGACCCCCGAAAATAACCAGTTGACGATGGTGGGCTTCCATTTGATAAACACATCATCCTTAAGAAGGATGGTAAGCCCACCAAAAACAGAAATTATTACCAGTGTCAGGATATGGGTGGTCTCAAATCGTCGATTCTTGGCCCAGAATATTCCGACCTGAATAAAAGTTGCGATAATCGCCGCCGCAGTCGCGGTAAAAATGTCGTAAAATTTGAAGGCGCCGAAAAATACGATCAGCGGGAACATGTCAAACAGCAGTTTCATTGCAATGGTCTTCCAGGGCTAGGTTTGCGGTGTTAAGCGAAGGATGCGAGTATACGAACTAGATCACAGACAGGCAAATAGATGTCTGCAAGAGGAAAGGTAAAATAGACAAGAAAAAATACATAGTCGTAGAAGGACCCATCGGTGTTGGAAAGACAACCCTGGCAAGGCGGATTGCGGCCTCGTACGGAGGTTCATTGTTACTTGAGCAGCCAGCGGAAAATCCGTTTCTGGAACGATTTTATAAATCTCCCGAGCAGTTTGCCTTACAAACACAATTGTTTTTTCTCTTTCAACGTGTCAAGCAGCTTAAGGAGCTTCGTCAGGGAGACCTGTTTACGCCTATCAGGATATCGGATTTTATGCTCGAAAAGGATCCGTTGTTTGCCCGACTGACTCTGGATGATGACGAGCTTCATCTTTATGAGCAGATATACCAGCATCTGGCAACCGAAGTGCCTGCGCCGGATTTGGTAATTTACCTTCAGGCTCCCACAGAGGTTTTGGTCAGCAGAATTCGCAAGCGCGGAGTGCTGTTTGAGAGAAATATGGAAAGAATCTATCTTGAGCAGTTGTCAGATGCTTACACCCGTTATTTTCTTGGTTATAACGAATCGCCCCTGTTGATGGTAAACGCCGAGAATCTCAATTTTCTGGATAACGATGAACATTTCTCGCTCCTGCTTGAAGAGGTTGATCGAATCTCTTCAGGTCGTCACTATTTCAATCCGGTTTTCTAGGAAACTTCAAGCGTATGTCGACAGACCCTCAACCTGAACGATTACCCTCATTACGCACCATTGCCATGCCGGCGGATGCCAATCCTAGTGGGGATATTTTTGGTGGATGGATTATGTCGCAGATGGATTTAGCCGGAGCCATATATGCAAGCTATGCGGTAAAAGGTCGGTTGGTTACTGTTGCCGTTGAATCCATGACGTTTCACAAACCGGTGTTAATTGGAGATCAGGTAAGTTGCTACTGCCGGACAACACGGATAGGGCGAACCTCTATTTCTATTCATATTGAAACCTGGGTGCGGAGAAAACATTCTAACGAAGAGAATTCAAAAGTTACCGAAGCCACTTATACCTATGTATCAATAAATGAGAGCCGGCATCCAATACCTATTGAGCTGATAAAGTGACGTTAAGTATCTATTTAATATGATTTCCATAAAGATTTTTGACAATATTCCATTTGTCTGGGTTTTAGTATGTTTGCAGCTTTTGGTTTTGATGTCAGCAGAATTTGGTTTTGTTCTCGGTCGAAGAACTCGAACTCGAATTTTGGATTCCGAAAGCATTCGTATTGGACCTAGCGTTACCGCAACGCTGGCTCTGCTGGGCTTTATGTTAGCGTTCACATTCAGTTCCGTCGTTGGAAATATGGCTGAACGGAGGCAGTTGGTTCTTGAGGAAGCCAACGTGATTGGAACGGCCTATTTGCGTGCTGATCTCCTTAACGCACAGGACCGAGAACAGATAAAAAAGCGGCTTTATGACTATCTGTCCCTTAGAGTCGAACTTGTTCAAAACTACGAGGATGCCAGCATACCAGAGATAATTTTGGAATTAGAAAATATTCAACATGAGCTTTGGCAGGTTTCGGTCGAAAGTGCACGCAAGAATCCAACGCCGGTAGAGTCACTTTTTCTTCAATCACTTAATGAAGTAATTGACTTACACCAGATGCGTATTGCAGCAGTTTTTTATCACAGAATGCCAACAATTTTGTGGGTTAGTCTTTTAGGGCTTGCGATATTAGCCATGGTGATTGGTGGATATGATGCAGGCTTGATTGGAGGCAAAAGATCGGCAATCGCGACGTTGACTTTTTCACTGGCATTTTCCCTGATTCTTAGTCTCATTGTTGCTTTGGACAGACCCGGAAGTTTAATTTCAATGGTTACACAAAATGCGCTGATTGATACTCAGTTACAAATCGAACGGAGTCTTAAACAACCGTAAATTTAATCAGTAACTTGTATGGCAATAACGGAGGACGGATACATTTCTCGATATCTAATAGACCGCTCTCATTAACGGACTGATGACGTGTTAACTTTAACGGTTGTCTACTGGTTATTGCTGATTGAATAGAACAGATGGGAGCTTGATCTAAATCAGATGCCGGCTCGGCAGATTAAGCGCGGTTGACGGGGCATCAGTAAACTCGCGTACCGGAGAGGGGTATGCGTCGGTTCAAATCAACTAGATAAGCACAACGATTCTGGAGCATTCATGCAGCAGTAACTTAAAGAAACTATTGTATGCTAGTGGTAGCAGGTCAAAAGTAAACTTCTCAATACCATGTTGAATTTCCCTTCTAACCTATGGAACCAAAGTTTAGATAAGATATGTCGCTGGCAATAACTGGTTAGCGGTGGTAGATTGACAGGGCAGGTATTCTTAGAAAAAGTATGTATTAATAGATTGAGCAACAGAAAATTTCAATCAATCAAGTAGTGCGATACCAATTTATTATGCGCAAATAATCGGAAAACTCATGAGTTCCAAAATATCTCAACCAGCGATTGTTGTGCTGCAAATCATTATCTTAATGATTCCTTTTAATATCTCTCTGGCTGATTCTAGTTCTAATTCTGGTTTCGTGGAATCCGGATTTTTAAAGGATTATTCGAGCCTGTCAGTCGATCCTGAACGATCTGATGTTAGCTTGTACATCGCCCCAGGTGCGAGTTTGGACGCTTATGATAAGGTCTTTCTAACTGATGTGGTGCTTTTTCTTCACCCGGAATCAGAGTATCAGGGGATCAGTGTTAGAAAAATTTCTGCGATTACTCAGAAATTTGAAGATTATGTTAAAAATAATCTTAAAACCCAAAGAGAGCTTGTGTCAGAAATTATTCCAGGCGATAAAACTGTGATTGTTCGTCTTGCAATTTCGAATGTCTATGCGAAGAGGCCAGCACGTAAACTGGTTTCTTATACTCCGATTGGTGTCGTGGGTACTGGAGCTAAGAAAGCGGCAGGGAAGGATTACGTTCTTTCCACCGCTGCTTTTGAAGGTGAATTGCTTGATGGCGAGACAGGGGAGGTTATTGCGGCTTTGGTTGCGACACAACTTGGTGAAACCCTTAGTAAAGCCAAAACTGGGGAACGCAAATGGGCCGATATCCTTGAGTATCTGCAAAACTATGCAGATACTTTGTCTAATCGGTTTGATTCTACCGAGTAGATAAAACAATGCCTTTCCAACAGAAGAGTTGCATTGCTTGGCTTTCTACAGCCGAATATTAAACACCAAAATGATTTTAGGCTTGTTTTATTGAGCTATATATACAGATTAAAGGGCGTGTTCTCGAAGGTAGTATCGTTCACCGTGTTTCCTTTCTGAATAATATAGAACACAAAAGCAAATCAACTAAAAAAGGGTGCTGACCAGTTTGCTTGTCAGCACCTTTTTTACGAAATTAAATCTAGTTAATTTTACTTACTTAGAAATACCACTTAAATTGAACGCCGGGTCCACTAAAGTTGAAGTCGTCAATTGGAGTACCGTCATCAAAATCCCATTCAAGATGGCGATAAGCAACGGTTAAATCACCCCATCCATATCGATAGCCAACGCCGAATATTCCCTGCCAGGTTAGATCTGAATCACCAGCGCCTACATCCAAGTGGTAGGGGAGATACCATTTTTCGTCAATTAATCGTTGTCCACGTATCCCGACAATTGCATCAAAGGTATCGCCGTTGGCCTCAACAATGGCACCGGGTCCTACCGCCTTAATTTTATTCTCAAGGTCGAGGTAGCGGGTACCGAATATGAAATCAACTCGTCCATTTTCAGTATCAGAGAGACTACGACCGCCAATAAAATTGAACACCAAGCTGGTAACCTCAACATCTACTCCGGCACCGGTTGGCAATGTGGCTCCTGTATCCTGGGAAGAACTTGTATAAATTAGATCTCCAAGTATCGACCATTTAGACTTGCGTGCTTCCAGATTACCCATCAATGTTAGGTCCAGATTGTCAAGTATGTCACTAAAACTTACGTCAATGTCAGTACCATTACCCAGCGTACCCTGGATTCCCGCACCCCATAGGTTTAAAGCACCGGAAACCTGCCACTCTTCACCAGACTGAGCAGAAGCAGACGTGTTTAGTAAAAGAGTCGACAGCAAGAATGAAGATACAACCGCGAATTGTTTAATATTTTTCATATCAATAGATTTATCACTTGAGTATTAACTTGTTTTATGGGAAAGCTTAAAATAGATATCGAAGGATCTAATTAATTTCATGGGATTCTTAGATGCAAAACAAAGGCTTTCAGTACACAACATTGGGGATAAGCTGGATTACATCTCCGGTGTTTTCATCATGAACAAGAATTCTTCCACCGCAGCTTGGGTTTCTGGTCTTAAATTATCAATTCCAGCATAGGGCATTCCGAGTGCGGGTGGAGTATCAGGGTATTTGGCTTTACGTTTAAAATGACGTTGCACCATTCGAACAAATTTGGCTCCACCCCAGGCACAAATTTCTGTAGATACAGGCCATTCTTCCCTAGTATCCCGAAAGATGTCATAAAAATCAGCCAGAATTGCATTTTCCATACCAGATGATAAATCAAGTTTGTACTGTTCTTTTACCACAGCTTCAAGTGTGTTGATGTTGTAAAGGAAAACGTGATCACGCCGACTGTAAGTATCTCCGTTAAGTAGAAGGGAGGTTTGGTCTATGCCATCGATGATGCGATCGGTAGGTATTTTATCCATACCGTTTCCAAGTCGGGCGATAGTGGTAAATAGATCCGTAACGTGAACAATGTCTCCTGCCACGCTATCTGCTTCAATCATATTTGGCCAGCGAACAAACGCATCTACTCGAACACCACCTTCTTTAGTGGAGCCTTTACCGCCCTGAAAAACCATAGGAGTGTATCCCGAACCCGGTGAGTATTTAGTGAAATGCCCATTGTCCCCCATAATAACTACCAAGGTATTATCTGCGATGCCGAGTGTGTCCATTTCCGTCATCAGCTCTCCGATCCACTGGTCAACCAACTTCATCTTTTCTACATAATTACCGCCGTTAGGGGTGGTGTATTCGTCGGTAGTGGTGCGCGGGCCGGTAAGTGGATACAGAGGCCAGTATTGTAAGAAAAATGGGTTCTCAGCTTTGGCTAGCTTGCGCAATTGTTCCATAGTCTGGTTTTGATAGCGCACATTCATTTCATGGTATTTGGCTTCCGTCCATCGCTCACCAGGCGCCATGTGGACTTCCTTCACGTTTTCGTTGCGTATACCTTCCACTCCGGTGGCCATGGCTGAAGCATCTGTCCGGAGCCATCCGTCCATGGTGTAGCGACCGTCATAGTTGTTGTCGCCTATACCAATACTGATTTCTTCATCTGCTGCATCATCATGATAAATAGTAAGTTGTCCTTGTTGATGAATGGGGAACGCAGCAAAATCAAAACCCTGCATGTTAGGCCATGCTTCTCTGATATCACCCATGTGCCATTTACCGACGTGAGCAGTGTTGTATCCGCTATCGGAAAGAATCTCCGCCAGCGTTACTTCACTTTCAGCTAGCCCAAATCCTGAAATGTCGACAGCCGTGTTGCCCATGCCATTTCGATGAGGCTGGCGGCCTGTCATAAACGCCACTCGTGTAGGCGTGCAAGAAGGTTCGGTATACATACGAGCCAGACGCATGCCCTCTCGAGCAAACTCATTGATATTTGGAGTCTTGTAACCACGGATAGCGTTTAAGGTTTCGCTACCGAGATCACCGAACCCGACATCATCGATAAGTATATAAAAAATATTTGGAGACTTTCCTCCGTTTTTCTGTCGAAAACTAGCTAGTTGATTATCGAGCGCTTTATCCTCGATTGCCCAGCGTTCGCTGTTTTGCTTTTCTGTAACATAATATTCAGCATCGTGAGCAATATCGGCGGCCATGATTTGAGTGGCTAAAATTGCAATGCAAAACCCGGATACAATTTTAACTGTTAGGCGCATTTTCTGTCTCTACTAGTTGAAAAAACGGAGTGTACTCTATAGTTTGTTCGTAATCTAGTGCATGGAATGTAGATTGTTTGAAACACCGATTTAATGATAAATAAATACCGTTTTTTAGAATCATTTCTCTTCACCTTGATATTCAAAATGGATGATCGATGCTCATTACAAAAATACGGTCTTCGTCCGATGTGGCCAGTTCAGCCCTGACAATAAGATGATTTGCAAAAGCCCGAATCCCGATACCACCAGACCATTTCATGTCTTCATGTAATTCTGAAAGATCGAAATCGTCTGCTACCCGTCCCGCTTCAACAAATCCTGCAAGTTGCAGCCAGTCGAGTTTGACCCCTAACTTTATGAGTAGTGGCCAATCAGCAATTTTATTTTGATTCGGGATGTATCGATACTCTCCTGAGTAATAAACGGCGGATCGGCTATTGAATCTCCCTTCAGGATAGCCGCGAAGCCGTCCAATGCCTCCTAATGATGCGCCCGCATACGGTGGTGGTTTACCTGATGTCCCGGAAGGGTTTGCGTCCCAGGAAGGAGTGTCTATCCACCACGCGTTAAAAGCGAGTACGCGCTGTCTGGCTTTGTTCGTTTCTCCCAAAGAAAAGTACTTTGACAGATCAAATTCAACGGTAGTCCAGGAATCTGAGCTGTCCAGCCCTCCCCAATCATGGGAAACACTGAACTCTTGTCGACTTCCTTTAGAGGGGTTTTCTTTGAAATCTGTGTTATCGTACTCGAATGCCAGCTTCATATAAGTTGTGACCAAATCACTTTCCCCTATTTCACTTTTGGTGTCCTGATTCCGATAGATAGCGTTAAGGTTTAGTGAAGTTAGACCCGATGAAGCCGGATTCCATTTTCCGGGCTTGCGGCCTCCCTCGATAATTAGACCATCTCTTAAAACCACGTCTATCTCTGTTTGGTCCTGTCCATCTCCAAAAGGAAGAAGGTAACTGAATCCGATATCAAAACCACCGTCGGATCCTTCGCTTCGCAAAAAGTTTTCTGAATCTGAATCATTGCTGCCAGCCGTCTCCTTTGGGAAAGCAGGGTTTCCATCGACATAAACATCTATTTCATTGAAATCTCCAGCGGCCAATCGCGCATCAAAAAATAATCGTTTAGATCGGGAAGTTCTAAGATTTTCAACTCCGAGCAAGGCAAAACGTGTTCCGGAGTCAGCAGCAATTGCGGTCGCCCAAAAGCGCGATTGAGGTTGAAATAGGCCTCTGCCAGCATAAGTGGCCCCAATTGCAGTACCTATCGTGTCGTTGTAGAACGCAAATGGTAGCAGCAGTCGATCGGGCTGTGCTGATGTTTCATTTTCGTTTCGCAGTATCTCCTGACCGTGTGTTGAGAAGTTAACGGCGCTTAACAGAACTATTGCTGTAACTTTAATTAAGCAATTTTTAAAGTTGAGTTGAGGCAAACACATCTGGTAATTAATATTGATCCGATAACGTCTGACTCATCTTTGATTAGTGACATCAATGACTGGACTTAAGTTTGGCATTAAAAGGCAGAGCATGCGTGGGTTTAGGCTCTTTGGCAAGAGAGACAGGTAAATAATGTCGGCATAAGGTGAGGTGCTGATGTGGCGTAGCGTAGTCGCGTTGTAATTCTGCCTTGATGGATGTTGAGACACAAAAGCATGGCAATAATCAAACGAATAGTGCGATATCATGATCTTAAAAATTTAAATTTAGTGAACTGCGAGATTCACTTCGTCAAGCCGAGAAGTACATCCAATAGCTAATAGAGACCCGAGAACAACGACTATTAAAGGTCCTTTTAGTTTGAGCTTTTGATTTAATTAGCTGGAATAATCAGCTTTGGCTTTAACCCAAATTTTCCCTCAAGGGATCAATTTGTTTGTTCTCATAAGCTTGAAGTTATAGTCGACAAAAAAAATACCATTTTTCGAAATTCGTATTTATACCTAAGACCCTGATTGCCTGCTGTTATAATTTTAGTAGACCAGTCTTATGGTTTTACATATTTGGATGATTCTTCCAAGATTTATAATATTATGCACCGGCGCGGAAAATGTATGTATTAGTTAGCAAAGTTAGGATTTGGGTGAGCCTGTTCTTGTTTGGTGCGATAGCGGGTTGCGCAACCCCCAGTCATATCAACAATGACCCAATTTCAGAATCAAAATCGGTTGATCAAGCGTTGGTTTTGACTGGTCAGGTGGGACAGAAATCAGATGAAATCCTCGTTTTTCTTGCCTTTTCTGGTGGAGGCACCCGAGCGGCAGCATTTTCATATGGTGTCCTACAGAAATTACGCGATACCACATATACCAGTGATGGAAAGGAGATTCGTTTGCTGGACGAAGTAGACGTGATCAGTTCTGTTTCCGGCGGAAGCTTTACCTCAGCCTATTTTGGTTTGTTTGGTGATCGGGTTTTTGAGGATTACGAAGATGTTTTTTTGAGACGTAACGTACAGAAAACACTTCTTGGTAGCGTTTTTAACCCCTTGAACTGGCTGAGGGCTCTTTTTACCGGCTTAAACCGAACTGAGAGGGCCGTTGATTTTTATAATCGAACAATCTTTGAAAATGGAACGTTCGCTGATATCCATAATCGAGATGGACCGCGAATTGAAATCAATGCTACCGATCTAAGTATCGGTGAGCGTTTTGCGTTCAATCAGGAGCAATTCAACATGCTGTGTTCAGATCTTGGGTCATTTAGCGTGGCTCGTGCTGTTGCAGCATCTTCTGCGGTACCTGTTGTTTTTAAGCCTGTGGTTTTGGAAAATCATGATGGTTGCAGTTATTCAGATTCACCTCATCTTGCAGCAGCCCGCCGTTATGCGGAAGAAAATCCGAGATTTACTTCTTTGCTCGAGAGTTTTGACTCATATCGGGATAAAGAGTCACGTCGCTTTGTTCATCTCATTGATGGTGGTATTACGGATAACTTAGGTGTCAGAACGCTATACAATCGACTGGAAACAGCCGGCATTACTGTGGGGACAGACATTGAAATTGCAGGCAAACCAAAATATCTTGTTGCGATAGTGGTGAATGCGAATACGGACCCTCAAAACCCAATGGACATCACTAAAAAGCCTCCATCTAACTTAGAAGTAATGAGTGCCGTTACCAGCACACAAATTCAACGCTTTAGTTCTGAATCATTGTCTTTGTTAGAAGACAGTATGGAGTATTGGGCTAACGAGTTCTCGACCCCTGAAAGGCCGGTTACTCCTTTCCTGATTTCATTGAATTTTCAAGACCTGCCAAGCGAAAACTTGAAAATTTTGTTTAATAATATGGCAACCAGCTTTTCACTGCCTGATAATGAGGTTGATAGTCTTATTACAGCCGGTAATCAGCTTTTGGAACAATCTTCAGAATTTCAAGCATTTGTTGATGCCATTGATTCAGAGTTATGAAAGAAGGTGGAGACTGATTTTAAGGTGCGGGCAAGCTATTACCGGTTGCCTGTTCAGCAGAGATGTTATTGTGTATATGGATATCACGTTGGGGGAACGGTATTTTAATGCCGAGATCGGAAAACTTCAGATAGACTGCTTTATACAAGTCGCTCAGTACTACTAATCGATCCCGCACATTCCTTACGAAACATCGCAGTTCGAACTGAATACAACTGTCAGCGAAGCCTATAAACAATACAATTGGTTGAGGTTCCGATCCATCGGATATAATTCTTTCATCTTTTGTCGCAATTTCGAGAAGGGTGAGCTCTATTAATTTAATATCTGACCCATAGGCGACACCAACATTCAACGTTATGCGCCCAGTTGACTTTGACAATGTCCAATTGGTCACCGGAGTTTTAACCAAGTCTGAGTTAGGCACAATGACCTCCGTCCTATCCCAGGTTTGAATTACTGTTGACCGTATGTTGATTTGTTTAATAAATCCCGTTGAGGATTCTGTGGAGATCCAGTCTCCAATACGCAGACTGCGTTCAGTTAAGATAACGATTCCCGCCATTATATTTCGAACCGAGTCCTGCAGACCGAAGCCGATTCCAACGGAAAGAGCGCTGGCGATTAGGGTTAAGTTGGTGAAATCTATACCAAGATATTCGAAGGCGACGGCAATGCCGATTAGTATAATGAATACTTTTGAGACTCGGCTGATAACGTAAAGATGGGAGTGATTGAAGTTATCATGTGCTCGCTCCACCCGAACCCAAAAAATTTTTGAAAGCTGAACCGCCACCCAGGTGATAAAAAGAATCAATATTGTTCGGATAACCGTTAGATGCGTGATGGTAATACTTTCATACTGAAAGATGATGCTGTTTTACCCAGTTATCCATTATTCGTAGTACTCATTGACGGTGCTAAATCTTAAGATAGCAAATTGTAGGCGAATATTTCTCAATAGTTCAATTTTAAGGCTATATTGCCGATGTTGCCAAATTCAAGTGATCTATCGCTATTTGGCAGGCAGGAGAATATTATTGCTCAACTTTTGAGCCGAAATTGCTATGTTTGTTTATGCGTTTTTACATATAACCCGCGCGGTCTCACCCCCCCCCAAAAAAAAGCGCCCGCAGCTCAGCTGGATAGAGTGCCTGGCTTTTGCGGGCGCGGTGGTAAGCAGTTCGACACCTACCTGAGCAGATTTTGGCATCTCCCCACTTTGGCGTAATATGTGTTGTCGCAATGGGCGCAAGACAGATCGGGCCTTTCCTGTTCCTTTTCGGTGCGAACCCTCAAAATATGATTTTGTTTCGGCGTTAATTCGCGACATTCCCGCAAACAATATTTCACTCCCACTCTTGGGTGGTTCAAACATTTGATTACACGCTTCGCAAGAAATGAAAGTGTCACGAAGGGATGATCTCCGAGACCTGCAGTCCAAGCAGAAATTATGTGCGCCGTGTTATTTTCAGCTTAAATGAATCAGGTCATTTTCTGGATTTCTCCAACGCCTGATCAATATCCCAGATAATGTCGTTTATCGATTCGATGCCTACCGAAATTCGAATCATGTCGGGGCTAATGCCTGCTGCAATTTGTTCTTGCTCGTTTAACTGACGGTGGGTTGTGGATCCCGGATGTATCACCAGTGTTTTTGCGTCACCAATATTGGCGAGGTGACTGAGAAACTGAACGCTTTCTATAAACTTCGCACCGGCGGACTGGCCGCCTTTGATGCCAAAGGTGAAAACCGAACCGCCACCTTTGGGCATGTATTTTTTGCCTAGATCATAATATTTATTGTCAGGATCTCCGGCGTACTTTACCCACGAAACTGAAGCATGATTCTTGAGGTGTTCGACCAGCTTTTCAGTATTGGAGACGTGACGTTCCATTCTGACTGGCAAGGTCTCGAGTCCTTGGAGCATCATGAATGAGTTGAACGGGCTGATTGCCGGCCCCAGTGTTCGCATGGTCTCGCAGCGGGCTTTCATGGTAAAGGCGAAATCGCCAAAAGTTTCCCAGAATTTGACGCCGTGATAACCCTCGGAAGGATTGATCATATCTGGAAAGTTTCCATTACCCCAGTCAAACTTGCCAGACTCCACCACGATTCCACCCATGGATGTGCCGTGTCCGCAGATGAATTTAGTTGCAGAATGCACCACAAGATCTGCGCCGTGCCTGATTGGCTGGCACAAAAATGGTGACGCAATGGTGTTGTCAATTACCAGGGGAATGCCGTGTTCATGGGCAATTTTTCCGATTGATTCAATATCTAATACGTTGTTGTTGGGATTGCCGACGGTTTCACCGTACAGTGCGCGAGTTTTGGTGGTTATTGCTCTTCGATAGTTCTCAGGATCGTCCGGATCAACAAAAATTGTCTTGATCCCCATCCGTTTAAAACTCATCGCAAACTGGGTTACCGTGCCGCCGTATAGTGTGCTTGCAGAGACCAGTTCGTCGCCTTCCTGAAGGATGGTTAACAATGCTGTCATCTGTGCAGCCATCCCTGTACTGGCTGCTACCGCGGCCCGACCGCCTTCCAGCGCAGCCATCCGTTCCTCGAACATGGCCGTTGTGGGATTCATTAGTCGGGTATAAACATTACCGAATGTTTGCAGATTGAACAAACTCGCTGCGTGATCGGTATCATCGAAAACATAGGATGCCGTCTGGTAAATCGGTGTGGCCCTGGCGCCGGTTGCCGGATCAGGCTGGGTACCTGCGTGCAAACACAGGGTTTCAAAATCAAATTCGTGATCACTCATTACAAAACTCCCGGGTAAAGTTTAGTTTGCTATTGTTTTTAATCGGCTGGAAGAGATGATTTTGGTGTCTACTCCCATAAAGTTGAGGCCACCAAAAATACGGCCATGTTCAATTTTGACACAACGGTCATCAACATAATCCAGGCCGGCCTGTTTCGCGATTGTTTTGGCTTCTTCGTTTTGAATTCCCAGTTGCAGCCACAATACTCTTGCGCCAATTTTTACCGCCTGTCTGGCATATTGCGGTGTGGTTTCAGCACGCTGAAAAAGGTCAACAATATCTACTTTGTCGGGTATCGACTCCAGATCCGGATAGCAGGGTTCGCCCAGGATTTCGTCATAGTTTGGGTTCACCGGAATAACCCGATATCCATGATCTACCATATATTTGGCGGCAAAATAACTTGGCCTGTGCCATTTTGCTGAAAGGCCCACTATAGCGATGGTTTTATTGTCCATCAGTATTCTGCGTATATCGTTGGTGTCAGACATATTGTTGTTTGGAAGCTCTTGGATGAGGAACAGTTTATGGTGTAATCTAATCCATACCGCAAAATTTGACCAGTCAATCATTATCTGAAAATCATGAAAGAATCTTATAACCCTTTTCGTTCGGGGCTCGACAAGTGTGCAGCCAATTATGCGCCCCTCACACCGTTGTCTTTTTTGCCAAGGGTTGCAAGAACATATCCAGACCAAGTTGCCGTAATAGATGGAAATAGCAGCAAAACCTGGAATGAAATTTATCAGCGGTGCCGCAAGTTAGCGTCTGCGTTAATAAACAGCTCAATTGGCAAGGATCAGACGGTCTCCATTCTGGCACCAAATTCTTTAGTTTGTTACGAAGCCCATTTTGGTGTGCCAATGGCGGGGTCGGTTTTGAATGCTATCAATACCCGTCTGGACGCTAAAACCGTTGCCTATATTATTGACCATGGTCGAACAGAATTGTTGCTGGTTGATGCTGAGTATTTGAACCTTGCCCGAGATGCGTTGGCACTGGCTAAGCGATCTCCGACGGTGATAGAGATTGAAGTGCCCGGATTTAGCTGTAGTGACGGAGCCTACAGGTATGAAGAGTTTTTGGAAAGTGGTGACAAGAATGAGGCTTATGTCATGCCTGAAGATGAGTGGGATGCGATTTCTCTCAACTATACATCGGGCACGACCGGAAACCCCAAAGGGGTGGTGTATCATCATCGTGGTGCCTATCTTAATGCCATGAGTAACGCAGTAGGTTGGGAAATGCCCCACCACCCGGTTTATTTGTGGACATTGCCTATGTTCCATTGTAATGGCTGGTGTTTCCCCTGGACATTGGCGGCGGTTGCTGGAACCAGTATCTGTTTGCGCGAGGTGAATTCAAGTACTATATTCGCTGCCATAGCCGATCATAAAGTCACACATTTTTGTGGAGCACCGATTATTATGAGTATGGTGATAAATGCGCCCAAAGATGCGCTTAGAGACTTTGATCACAATGTAAATATGATGACGGCTGCGGCACCACCACCCGCTTCCGTGCTGGAAGCGATGGAAGAGCGGGGGTTCAGAGTCACTCATGTTTATGGTCTAACCGAAACATATGGACCAGCGGTTATCTGCGCCTGGAAGCCCGAATGGAATAGTCTGGATGCGCAACAAAAAGCGGATAAAAACTCCCGTCAGGGTGTGCCTTATCATGTTCTGGAAGGGCTTGACATCATGGTGCCTGAAACGATGACGAGTGTTGAAGATAACGGGACACAGATGGGAGAGGCTATGTTTCAGGGGAATATCGTTATGAAAGGCTATCTGGATAATCCCGATGCTACTGCGGAAGCATTTGCCGCCGGCTGGTTTCATTCAGGAGATTTGGGCGTGATGCATGGTGACGGTTATATTCAACTTAAGGATCGGTCCAAGGATATAATTATCTCTGGTGGTGAGAATATTTCTTCAATAGAGGTCGAGAATTGCCTGTACTCGCATCCCTCCATTTTAGAAGCGGCGGTGGTTGCCCGGCCTGATCAGAAATGGGGCGAAACGCCTTGTGCGTTTGTTGGCCTGACTGCGGGTGCTTCTTTGACCCAGCAGCAAGTTATTGACTATTGTCGGGATAATTTGGCTCACTATAAGGCGCCTAAAATGGTGGTTTTTCAGGAACTACCGAAGACATCAACGGGCAAAATACAGAAGTTCAAACTTCGAGAGCAAGCTCGGGAACTGGCCGAATCCGGAAAATGAAGCTGCGTCCAAACCTCAACCGCATTTCTGCAAAATAAAGCAGTTAAAATAGTGATGAATGCAGATGTTTACGACTCGCCATTGCTGAAAATGATCGTGTTACAGAAGAATACTACTTTGTTATTTACCCGTCACAGAACAGATTTTGATGGATACTTAATTTCGCTCATGTGCACCATTACGGTCAAGTTTGATTATCGATGAAGGAAAAAAGCTTTTCGGGCAGCGGAGCTCTGTTTGCGCTGATTGCCGCTGCCGGTTTGGGGGCTGTGACTACCCAGGCCAAAATTGTTTATGCGGATGGTGGTAATGCCTTAACAATGATGTTGTGGCGCTTTGTCATTTCAACAGTTGTCATCGGAGTGATAGTGTTAGCAAGGAAACAGCAATTTGGTATCGATCAGCAGCACAAAAGGCCAGCGTTCATGCTGGGGTTGATATGGTCTGGCTCTATGATTTGTTATCTGATGTCGGTCGAAACAATTTCCGTCAGTTTGGCCGTTCTTATTTTGTACTCCTATCCGCTGCTGGTGATGCTGGCATCTCTGGCCACGGGCAAGATGCGACTTACCTATAGCGTGATTGGTGCATTTACGCTGGCCTTTATCGGAATTGGCTTGATGCTGGGTGGAGGAGATATTCGAATTCACCCTCTGGGTATCGGGTTGGCTGTTCTTGCGGCCAGCGGGGCTGCCTATACGTTCCTTAAAGGAAGTCAGGTTGCACCCCATCTTGATCCCCTGGTGCTGACATTCTGGATAAATTTGGTGGGTGTGTTTATGATTCTTCCTTTGGTCCTCGGGCAGTTTTCTATGCCTCGAAGTGTATTGGGTCTGTGGTGTCTCGGAGGCGCAACATTATGTTATGTTGTGGCTATCGTTGCTCAATTTGGAGCGCTTGCGAGAATGGCTGCGGCAAAGGCCGCCTTCATTTTTAACTTTGAACCGGTTGTTTCTATTTTACTTGCTGTTTTAATATTGTCTGAATCACTCTCCGGAATTCAGTGGACCGGTGCCGCGGTCGTGGTTTCTGTGCTGTTTCTATTTGGGTTTCTCGATAACGCATCTTCTAAAAGAAGCGATACGATTTAATTTTGCCCAATAATAAAGACGTACGAAATACGATGTTGGCTCCGCCAAATTCAGCTGACTCAAGCCAGTTTCTAATGGATTGCTGGTATGCGGGTATAGACAGTGTAAAAGGGCAGGTAGCGACCGACCGAGCGCTGCAAAACAAGGCTATTCCGAAAATTGATAGGGTGCTTGCGGTGGGCAAGGCGGCTTCGTCGATGTGTATGGGGCTTCTTCCTCATGTTGATGCGCACACCCAGTTTTTGCTAGTGACCAAATATGGTCATGTCGATAACGCTATCAAAGAAGAGTGTCAATTCCGAGGCGGCAATTTTGAAATACTTGAATCCGCTCATCCAGTGCCGGATTGCAACAGTCTTCTAGCGGGCACTCGGGCATTGGAATTTGTTAAAAGTGCGGGTCCGAATGAGGCAATGGTGGTGCTTGTTTCCGGAGGCGCATCTTCTCTTGTGGAAGCGTTGCCGACTTCGATTGATCTGGATGATCTGGTTTTTATGACCGAGATTTTACTGAACAGGGGCTACGATATTACCCAGATTAACGCCATAAGGACGCGTATTTCAAAGGTGAAAGGGGGGAAACTGCTGGAAAGATTCAGTGGAAAATCGGTTTTTGTATTAGCGATTTCGGATGTTCCGGCGAATGATGTGAGTATTATTGGTTCAGGGATTGGCTGTTATCGGCATACCAGAAGTATTGGGGGAAACGCAGGTTTTGAAGTTCCTGTCGAGGTGAAAGAGTTTTTTTCCAGGCCGGGGGTTTCAACAGATACCCAAGACTTTTTGCAGACTTTTAGTTTTAGTAGCGAAATTATAGCTTGCAATGAAACTGCCAGAAATGCAGTTTCTGAATTTGCTGAAAATGCCGGTGTGGATATTATTTGCAATGAAGAATCACTGCATCAAGACGTTAATTCTGCGGCGCGAATGATTGGTGATTGTCTAATTAATGGCCCAAAAGGAATGTATATCTGGGGTGGAGAACCCACCGTCATATTACCTGATGATCCGGGTTGTGGTGGTCGGAATCAACATCTGGCATTGGCGGTTGCTGAAGTAATAGACGGGCTTAATAATATTGTTATTATTGCGGCAGGAACAGATGGGTCGGACGGCCCGACAAGCGCTGCAGGGGGGTTGATTGATGGAAATACTTTCTCCAGCTTTGCGGGTGCGAGGACTGCCCTGATGAAAGCTGATTCGGGTACCTGGCTTGAAAAAGCGGGGGCTTTGTTTAGTTCTGGTCCCACGGGAACAAATGTTATGGATCTGGTTATAGGAATAAAAAATTAATCGAATCCTCGTGAAATCGTAACAGAGAGCACATAAAAATGAGAGCATCTAAAGTCGTTCATATTATTGGTTGTCACGCCGAAGGTGAAGTTGGGAATGTGCTAGTAGGGGGTGTTTCACCCCCTCCCGGTGATACGATCTGGGACCAGTCACGTTTTATTGCAACCGACAATACCCTTCGTAATTTTGTCTTGAATGAACCTCGGGGCGGTGTCTATGGGCACGTCAATTTTCTGGTTCCAGCTAAACATCCGGATGCTGATACGGGATGGATCATTATGGAGCCGGAAGACACGCCGCCGATGTCCGGTTCGAACTCGATGTGTGTTGCTACTGTGCTGGTAGATACCGGAATGGTGGAAATGAAAGAACCCTACACGGATATCACCATTGAGGCCCCCGCAGGGCTGGTTAAAGCCAGAGTAGAATGCCGTGATGGCAAAGCATTCAAAGTTACGACTACCAATGTCGCCTCATTTGCCGATCAACTGGATGTCTTTCTTGAAGTTGAAGGCATCGGGACTTTAAAAGTGGATACGGCCTACGGCGGCGACAGCTTTGTTGTTGTTAACCCCGAAGATGTTGGCCTCGATATCGTCCCGGATCAGGCCGCTGATCTGGTTGATCTAGGTCGTAAGATTACACTGGCCGCCAATCAACAGCTGGGTTTTTCTCATCCACAAAACCCTGAATGGTCGCATATTTCCTTTACGCAGTTTGCCAAACCGATATATCAGGCGGAGGATACTGCAGTGAGTAAGAATGCGGTGGTGGTTCAGCCCGGAAAACTTGACCGTTCCCCCTGTGGAACGGGTTGTTCTGCGCGGTTGGCAGTTCTTCACGCTAAAGGCCAGTTAAAAATCGGCGATAGAATGATTGGGCGTTCCATTATTGATTCCCGATTTGATTGCAGAATTGAAGAGCAGGCAATAGTGGGAGAAAAGCCTGCAATTATTCCCAGCATCACCGGTCGGGCATGGATTACCGGTACTTTCCAGTATACACTTGATCCTGATGATCCCTGGCCAGGCGGGTACAAGTTATCCGATACCTGGCCCACAGTACTTAAATAGGCTTTTATGAAAACTTTTGTTGTGAAGCAAAAGCCTCCTGATTTAAAACGTTTTGATGAGAGGCTGGCAGCCGCTTACAGTCGGACTGATAATAAGGAGAAACAATACGATGACTGGGCATCGACCTACGATTCGGACCTTGTTGATGATCTGGGCTATGTAGCATATAAGAATGCCGGAGATGTTTTTATGGAAGTAGCCCCGGATAGACACGCCCGTGTTCTTGATGTGGCCTGCGGTACCGGTTTGGCGGGCCAATATCTAAAAGATAATGGTTATGAAAATATTCATGGTGCCGATTTGTCTGCGGAAATGATGGCTATCGCTGACAAGCGGCAGATTTATTTGTCAACCTGGCAGCATGATTTTACTAAACCGATTAAGCCTGATCAGTTGTATGACGCGTTATTGTGTGTGGGCATGTTTGCCTATGCGGTTCCTAAAATTTCGGATATGCATAACGTTGTCAATTGTGTGAAGTCCGGTTCGATTTGTGTCATTACTGTGAATGGTGCCGCCTGGAAGGATCTCGACCTGGAATTACAGGTTTATCAGGAAGCTGAGCGGAGTGGATTTGCTATTGAGCAAATTAAAGCCTCAGGCTATATCGAGAAAGAGGGCATTGATTGCAGGGTATTGGTGATTCGGCGTGCGTAATAGCCTCAATATTTTTAAAAACTAACGGTAAACAGTCATGAAAATTATAGTTGTCGGAGGAAGCGGATCTGTAGGGCGACCCGCAGTAAGCGCGCTCTCAGGGAGACATGAAGTTATTTCGGTAGGGCGGACCAGCGGCGATATCCAGATAGATGTTGAAGATGTGGAAAGTATTAGATCGATGTATCAGCAAACTGGGCCCGTAGATGCGGTTATCGTAGCGATTGGCCACGGACATTTCGGTCCTGTGGAGAAAATGACGGGAGCGCTATGGATGAAAGGCATTAATCACAAGGCACTTCCCCAGGTAAATATAGTTCTTGAAGGCATTGCGCATATGAATGATGGAGGCTCATTTACCATGACTAGTGGTGTGTTGAATCGAGATCCTATAGGAGGAGGTGCCTGTGCTGCCTCGGCTAACGGTGCCATCGACAGTTTTGTTTTAGGTGCTGCGGTGGATATGCCCAGAGGGATACGAATAAATTGTGTTAGTCCCGGTTTATTGCAGAATTCAGTCGAACGTTACGACGGATTATTTCCTGGGCACGAGCCTGTTTCAGATGAAAGAGTCGGATTGGCTTATTGCAAGAGTGTAGAAGGTGTTGTCAATGGTCAGCTAATAATTATAGAGTGATTTGAAACGATTCTTGTGTTTCCCCACGCTCAGAGAAGTTCCGAAAAATCGAGACGATTCTATAACAACGGGCAGCGCATCTGCGGTGTCGTAAACGTTTACAAAAGTCCCTCTTCTTCCAGTACTTTTCTAGCAGTGCGGAAGCATTCCAGAGACATTGGAACACCACAATAAATGCCGACTACGTGACAAATAGCCCGAATCTGTTCTTTGGTGACACCGTTTCTGATTGCTCCACGGCAATGTATTTCCCATTCGTGCATTCGACCAAGTGCTCCGATCATTGTCAGGTTCATCATTGATCGGGTTTTAGGATCAATGCAGTCATCTCCCCATCCAAATCCCCAGCACCATTCGGTCATCATTTCCTGAAACGGTCGAGTAAAATCGTCCGCCGCTGCCAGGTTTTTTTCAACATATTCAGCGCCAAGTGTGTCTTTACGCTGGGCCAGGCCCAGCTCAAATCTTTTTCTGTCCATTATTGCCCTCGGTTTAAATTAAATATTAAGTTTGACTTATGGTACATAGGATTTCAGGTTCAGTCGAGTTGTTGTGATCGATCGGGCGCGATAGACTGATGTCAAACAGTCCTCGATATAAAATTTGTGGATGGTTCATCGGGACATGGCAGGTTCCCCTGAGGGTTTGATAAATTTGTCAGAAATCCGTCAGTCTAAGGATTTGCCAATAACAAGTTATAAACCAAGCGTAAATGTGTTTACTGTCGAACGGCCTGCAGAACGGCATTGTCTTTCTCGTCCATCAGCGTCAAGGTCTCATCTTTCAAACGGATGCTTGCAGTCGATTCAAGTGCCTTGAAAAGCAGTGCTTCATATTCCATAGCATCTTCAGAACACATTTTTCTAGTGGCAGCAGCCTGTTTAATATCGATTTTATTATTATTCAGACTGAAACCGGCAACCAGTTGGTTGCAGCCGGCTTTGGCTCCTATTCGATTATCTTCGGAAAAGGACAGGTGTGAGTCTATGCTGGCGGGTATCAGGCGATCATCAATTTTTCGTATGGCCCAGTCCCCATATATCCCACCTGGCTCGCCAGCGAAGACAAGGGCAGATAAAACTAAGCAAAATAAAGATATCACTGCCGGGGTTAGTTGGTGCAGAAATGTCATAGGATTTGAGTCTTGCTTGATTATAAAATTTGTTCGATATACTTTTCTTTGGCGAGTCGCCATAACACCACTGCAAAAGCCGTTAACGGAATTGCGAGTATCATCCCCAGTATTCCATTTAATGCTGCACCCCAGAAAAATATTCCAACGATGATAGCCAGAGGGCTCAACCCGGTAGCGTCCCCCATAATTCTTGGAGTAAGAAAATAGCTTTCAATGAGTTGTACCAGGCAAAATACAGCGATTATAAACGCAAGCATGGTCATGCCACCCCCGTCCTGAAACCAGGCCATGGGTAGGCACACACTTAGTCCAATCATGCTTCCTAGATAAGGGACTATGTTTAGAAATCCCAACATTAGTCCAAGAATGGCCCCATATTTTAGTCCGGCAAGACTAAATCCGATAGCAAACAGAATTCCCTGAAGCAGTGCGATTAGGATTTGGCCTCGAAAAAACACCACTACCAGATTAAAAAACTCCCGGACAAGATAGATAATATCTGATGCGGTATCCGGTTTTAGGAAAGGTAAGTGCTCTTCTTTTAATGATTCAGGCCTTAGTCGAGGCATTATTAGAAAGAATACAAGGTACACTGGGACAATGACCCAACCGAATAAAGATACTATTGCGGATACGATACCAGAACCTGCAGATGCCAGGCTGTCAACGAAATAATTGACGATTGCAGCCATGGGGCCGCCTGGTGTTTTCAAGGTTTCACTCAACTTGGTGCCCAGATCACTATTTGAAAAAAACTGGTCAAGCTTTGGACGGTTGGCCTGAAACCAGGTTACGACTTTAGACCAGATTACGGGCAGTTGATCCGTCAGTTCCGAAAACTGGGTAAAAATTAGTGCGCCGAAAAACATGACAATTAATGTCAGAGGTATAAGAATAGACAGAAAAACGAGAACTAATGCAATTGGTGCAGGGGTTCTGGATTTCAACCACCCATACCAGGGATCCAGCACCATGGCAAAGACAGCAGCCACGGCCAGTGGCAGGAATACGCTGTTAAAAGCTTTGAAAAACAGTGCAACATAAATGACAAAAAATACCGACGCGGTAATCACAATGGCTGCGGCCACTGTGGTTATTCCAGCTGCTACAATGCTTTGCTGCCTTCGGCTTAAATCAATATTTATCATCTGGTTTTTGTACTAGGGTGTGGGAACATTCGTTTAGCTTTCGGCGTTATCCGCTTGCGAGTTGTTTGAGAGGTCGTTTCCGTTATTGCTCGCATTTTTCTGATCGGCAGCTTCCCGGCTTTTTCGGGTTAAAGCGCTGAAAATCGAAGCGATTGCAATGATAAGGGTGAGTCCGAGTCCGACAGCTAATCCAATAAGGCCAAATACTAATGGTCTGTACCAATTTGAGCTCGCGACAATAAAAGGTTTCTGAACGATTTGGGTGGTATCGATAAACAGATCTGTAGAATTGAGAAGCTTATGGACTGTCAGCTCCTTTTTGATATTCGCGACACGGTCGTAACTGCTGTCCTGAGCCTGTTGCAGTGCGAGCAGGGACACAGGGTCATCGGTGAATTTAAGTTTACGCGCGATTTCTTCCAGTCTCCGCGTTTGTGTTTCCAGAGATTGCTGAATGTCTTTTACCCGTTGGCGTTGAACCGCTTGTAACCTTTCAAGCCGCCCATTCTGAAAATCAATTTCCTTTTGGACAAGATTTGCCAGATATTTTTCGGTGGCGAATTCACCACTTGCGAATCCGGTTACTTTCACGACGTCTTTTTCTATAACAGAGGTGATGAGAAGCGATTTGGGATAGTGCTCATACATGTCCCTTGCGTATTGACGTAATCTGGCCCGAACCTGAGTCTCATTAGCCAGCAAAACCGGTTCCGGGTTGTTAGATGTTGCAAAAGTCCCCATTTTGAAAACAACGGTTCCGATATTCTGTTCCCCAGTAATATTTTGAGCGGCGATACCGATTCCTACGCAAATAATCGGTATTGTTATGAGCAGAAACTTGACCCGATTTAATGCATCGAACACTGTTGGAGTCGCACTGGTAACGCTTTCTTCGGCTTTTTTAATAAAACTCATAGTAATTACCGGGATGAGACGGGTTGATTGACTCTGCTCTTTTCTTTAGGCATCTGAATGACAGACTTTCTTACCTTGTGTTCTATCGATTTAATTCAGTTCATTGGTCAAATTCTTTATAGCATCGTCATAATT
>JAIBDK010000351.1 GCA_024679435.1 Gammaproteobacteria bacterium
AAGCAGCATGCAGACTTGTCTGAAGCACTGGATACACTTGAAAGTGTCATAAGGAAGATAGACAGGGAAACAAGAACGCGATTCCGGGAAACGTTTGAAAAAATTGATGCTGGCTTCAAAGAGTTCTTTCCAAAGCTTTTTGGTGGTGGAAGTGCCGAGCTTCAGCTGGAGAGCGATGATTTGCTGACTGCGGGTATCAGAGTGATGGCTCGTCCTCCGGGGAAACGCAATAGTCATATTCACCTGTTGTCTGGTGGAGAAAAAGCTTTGACTGCGGTTGCTTTGCTGTTTTCTCTGTTTGAACTTAATCCGGCTCCTTTCTGTATGCTTGATGAGGTCGATGCTCCTCTTGATGATGCGAATGTAGATCGGTATTGCGACACTTTGAAAAGGCTGGCTTCAAAAAGTCAGATTATAGTTATTACACATAATAAGATAACGATGGAAGCAATGGATTTGCTTGTGGGTGTTACAATGGCGGAGGCAGGTGTTTCACGGTTAGTTTCGGTCGATATTGATCAGGCAGTCAAAATGGCGACACAACAGTCGATTTGACGAAATATCTGGGAGAATGTCGGCAAAACATGTTGGCAGAGACTTTTAAGGCAATATTTTCATTAAAACATTGCGGTGCTTGCTTTTCAGCGTGTGTAAGTTGATAGTATTTAATAGACGGTGTGGGTGAGTTAAACAAGCAGGAATCGGAGGTGATTCTGATGTTATATAGTGCGCAGCAATTTGCACATCCAAAATCTGAAAAAAATCGACAGGAGCTAAAGTGAATCTGCAATTAGCTCTGATTATATTGGGAATAGTGCTGATCGCGCTGATTTATGTGGTTTCCAGGCATTTTGATAAAAAGGGCCATACTTCCCCGATAGGTGCCGGCTATTCTAATGAATCTAACCAAAATGGTGATCAGGGACTTGCTGAAAATGATGAACTTGTGTCGCAGAATGCGCCGATGCTGGATGCGGAACCACTCACTCCAGAGCATGTTTCATCTCCCGGGGAAAACGATACTTCCAGGCGTGATATGCATAATGACGCGCAGGTGTTAGATGATCATTTTATTGAACCGAAATTTGAATCGACGTTTGAAAATGATGCAGAGGATCAAGAGGATCAAGGAATAGACTCTCAATCTGAAGGGTTGCTTTCGGATGGTCTAGTTGAAGTTGAGTCAGATATGCAGAATATTGAAACTCCGAAAGGAGACTCTTTTGCTTCTGATGGAGATGACCTGTCTGCTGAAGATTTAGATTTGAATCCTGAGAGCTCTGGAAGAGAGTCGGCAGAACTATCCATAAAAGAACCTTCCACCAAAGAACCTTCCAGTATTCTAGAAAATACAGAGCAAGATCTGAATGTAGCCATCGATGATGGAATGAAGGTTAGCGGCAATGACAGCGTCGACGTGCTGAAACACAAGGCTGATGACCTTGATGATATACCCGAACTGGACTTGTCGGATGTGGTGGTTGACACCAGTAGAATCATCGATCGTAAGGATGTGAGTGGCGACGATAATGTCTCTGCGGGCGATTCCCGTGTCGTGCAAGAAGACCCAGAGGATAATATCCCTTCCACTGAGGAAGTTGAGGTGGCAGAAACCGGATGGGGGATCGAAGGCGTCACAAAATCTGGTGATGATGAACCTCATCCAGATGGTGTGGACGAAGAAGATGCGGTCATTGACTGGGGTTCTATTGTTTCCACAAATTTGGATCAGTCTCAGACGGAATCTGATCAGGAAATGCCAGTAATGGATGAGTCGGAAATAGAAAAGCCGTCTGAATATCCCGAAGATGATGAGAATAATTCAGCGCTACTTTTGCCGTCGGAAAGATCTGATTCTGAGGAAGATTTTGGCGCTATCCTATCAGAGATTGAAGAAAACCCTAATAAAGTGGAAACGTCAACTCCAATGAATGTGTCTGCCAGTAGTTCTCCAGGGGACCGAATTGAGCCGGTTTTTGAGTTAATTAACGACCCTGATGAGTCTAAAGAAGAGATTTTGGAAGAAATGTTAATTGAGCCTGAAATGGATGAATCTCTGCCGGTATCACGACAAGTCAGCGAGCCGAATGAGATAGAAGATGAGAGGGCTGATCTTAATTCGCAGTTTGATAAACCCGAGATGACAGAACAGGATAGACAAGTGGCGGGGATGAATAGCCATCATCTTGATACAGTAAACTACGTTTACCCTGAAATTGAAGGATTTGAAAAAGTCAGTCAGATTGACTATTGGGTGAAAATTGCGGGAGACCGCGATGTTGGGCGGGAATCGGTACTTGCCCAATATCGGGAGGCGGCGGCCAGGCTTGGAAAGCCATCTAGAATTTACGGGATGCGTTTACCGGATAAAGGCTGGTGTGATCTGGAAATGGAATCTGAAGAAACACGTTATGCTGATATTGTGGTGACCGTTCAATTGGCGGATAGCCGTGGTGCAATTAGCGAATCTGAAATGAATAATTTTACCCGGTTGGTTTCAAATCTTTCGGAAGGTACGGGAAGAGGGTTTACCTTTATGGCGCCCGTGGAAAGTGCGTTGATGCAGGCTCAGGCTATTGCAGACTTTACCCGTTATTATGAATCAATTTTTGTTGTTAACGTGCGTCCCCAGCATTCTGAATATCTCGATGGGGCGTCGATATTGCGTTGCGCGACCCAGCTAGGGCTCGATCAGGATTCTGGTCAATTTTTTGTGCGAAACAAATCTGTGGGTAAAAAGAAAGTATGTCTGTATAGCCTGGCGAACATGTCTGATACTGGAAAATTTGATTTTGAAACTATTAAGGATTTGCGGACAAAAGGCGTGACATTCTTCACTAAGCCAGCCGTCAATCGATCTCCTGGTGCGGTTTTCGCAGAGATGGTAGACACTGCAAAAGCATTTGCAGCCCGTATTAAAGGGGAGCCGTCCGCCCCCAATTTTGATGACCTTTCTCAGGATGATATAGATAGTATCAGGGCGACTATTGAAAAAGTTTGCAGTGAAATGGAAGATCTGGGGATGGCCCCGGGAAGTGAAGAAGCAATGCGCGTTTTTTGATCCCTTGTGTTTCCTGCATGGGGTATTTCGCGTGTTGATCAATACAGACCTAACAATTGGATAACTGTATCCATATTACTAAAACACTCAACGATTCAAAGGTTTAACAATACAATCCTGTCATTATGTCGGCGTCACCCAAACAGCGTATCCTCGGTTTGCGGGAACAGATCGACTATCATAACTATCGCTATTATTCTCTTGATGACCCCGAGATAACGGA
>JAIBDK010000270.1 GCA_024679435.1 Gammaproteobacteria bacterium
ACGCTGTGATCCATGGATGCGCCGTGGACAAAAACAATGGTTTCCAGATCATCCCGGAGTTCATGAGTGCCCGTGTAGGCGTAATACTGCTGATTATCGATTGACAGGTACATTTTTAATTCTCTATTTTTTCTCTGCGGCGCGTTTTGCCAGATGTAATCCTTTTGAAAGATCTTCTAGCAGATCATCCGCGTCTTCAATGCCTACCGACATTCGGATGGTTCCCTCGCTGATCCCGGCCTTTAACAGGTCTTCAGTTCCCATTCGATAGTGGGTGGTGCTGGCAGGGTGGATTACCAGCGATTTAGCATCCCCAACATTGGCAAGATGAGAAAATATATCCAGGCTTTCGGTGAAAACTTTTCCGGATTCGCGCCCGCCTTTCAAGTTGAAGCTGAAAATTGATCCGGCCCCACGGGGCAGTAGTTCCTGGGCAAGTTTGTAATCAGGGTGTTCTGGCAATTCGGGATAACTGATGGACTCCACCATGTCTGATGCTTGAAGAAACTCAATGAGTCTGCGGGTATTGGATACGTGGCGATCCATTCGCAGGGATAGCGTTTCCATGCCCTGCAATATATAAAACGCAACCGTGGGCGCCATACAAGCGCCAAAATCCCGCATACCCTCCCGACGTGCTCGGAGGAGAAAAGCGGCCTGGCTCGATTCTTCGTCGAAAGACATGTCGTGAAATCCCTTGTAAG
This sequence comes from Gammaproteobacteria bacterium, assembly GCA_024679435.1. Taxonomy (GTDB): domain Bacteria; phylum Pseudomonadota; class Gammaproteobacteria; order Arenicellales; family Poriferihabitantaceae; genus JAIBDK01. The sequence continues at coordinate 705 of JAIBDK010000270.1, forward strand.
GATCAGACAACGTCGAAAATTTACCACTTTTCTCCCAGTCAAAGCGGCCGTGATCGACCAGTAATCCGCCAATCACCGTCCCGTGCCCACACAAAAACTTGGTGGCTGAATGCATGATCAGGTGCGCCCCGTGTTCAAATGGCTTAAACAGATAGGGGGTAGTGAAGGTTGAGTCAATCATTAACGGTATGTTGTTTTCCTCGGCAATTTCAGCAACAGCCGCAACGTTCATAATATCGTTCCCGGGATTTCCAATGACTTCTCCAAAAATCAGTCGCGTATTGGGTTGAATGGCATTTCTAATTCCATCGATATCTCGGGGTGAAACGAAGGTGGTTTCGATGCCAAAACGCGACATGGTGTATTGCAGTAGGTTGTGAGAACCGCCGTAAATGGCGCTGGATGAAACAATATGTGATCCTGCGTCCATCATCGTCGCAATGGCAAGATGAAGCGCCGCCTGACCGCTCGCAGTGGCAATCCCGCCAACCCCGTCTTCGAGTGCCGCTATCCGTTCCTCGAGGACTGCAGTTGTGGGGTTAGAAAGTCTCGAATAGGCATGGCCGGGTCTTTCCATGTTAAACAGCGAAGCCGCCTGATCGCTGTCTTTGAAAACATAGCTGGCAGTTTGGTAGATCGGCACTGCCCGTGCGCCGTGGACGGGATCGGGTTTCTGTCCTGCATGTAATGCCAGGGTGTCGAATCGGGTATTTACGGATCGAGCCATCAGGGTATCCTGTTATTTATTAGAGTTAGGAAATAGTTGAGAGATAATTGGAGAATAATTTTTGACACAATTATACGTGCAGTCACTTTCTTTCAACATCAAACATTGTTATCGGCTTAATCCAGCGCGAAATCCAGACACGTCAGATCATCTGCCCTTTTAGAGGAATGGCCTGGGTGTAATGACAATACTCAGTTTCCAGCGCAGAGTTAGGGAGACTGTTAAAAAGATTGCTCGTAGACTTTGTTTCATTGTTGTCTGTCTGGAAGACTCAAATGCGCTTAGAGATTATCCGGATAATAATACCGGATCAAGCAAATACAACTTGAAGCGGTAAACCGAGTGTTCATGAGACGATATCGTGTTCTGTAAAAAAGTGACGCTCTCTTCGCGACACTCTGGATAGTGAATCTTCCGCGACCTGTTTACCAATGTCACTGGCATACGCATCCGTAAAAGCCTGTTCGGTATCGAACCATAATTCGGAAACGGCATCAATTTCACCCTCTCCATTTTGATCAGAAAAGTTGAATACGGCTTTGCGAATGCCCGGCAGCTGCCGCACCAGTGCAGCGTGGTTTTCAAGCCAGTGTTTTTTGAACTCGGTATAGTCCAGATTTTCGTTTCTCTTTAAAAGGATCATTGCTTTAAACATAGTTTGTTCTCGTAGGGTCATTCATAGCTTCTATTTCTCTAATCTGGCTGAGTTCGATTTAACGGCCTTCCCCCGATACCTAGCACTACTGCGACCACTATCTCGTCGGGTCGGGGCGCATCCGGTATGGAAATTTCCATGGAATCCATGTGATCAAAACTCCAGATGTTGTTTTTGTTGGTTAAGGGCATGGTGATTGATGCTCCCGGACCCGCAATTTTTTTGGTTCCGGGAATGATATCCTTTCCCTCCATGACGGCATTGCGAACCGGCGTCCCAAATCTGGGGTGGAGCAACGCCGCGGTATGCTCAATTTCCCCATCAATTCCTACGATCGCGCCTTTACCATACGCTTCAACTTCTTCTGGTTTAACGCCAAGGGCTTCGACACCTTTTTGGGCCAGTATTCCGCTGATGTTTTTGCCTAGTTCACGGATAACTTCAAGGTCTTCACTATATTGTCCGGACAGTGGATTATGAACGACTGCGGCGACGGCGACTTTTGCTTTTCGGGTGTCCACCGAAATGCCCATGTCCTTGTAAGTATCTTCAAGCAAGATTACGATCTTGCGGATGTCCGGTGTGCTGTTCATTCTGGTCTCTCTTTCTGGTTCTTACTATCGGGTTATAGGACAGGAGAAATAACTCATATGTCTGTGCTTTGGATTTCGACAGGGTTTAAGATATAGTTACGTCCGATTATATTTCTCTCGCCATCAAGGAACAACACGTACATCTCGCCAAACTCGCTAAAGGAGCATTATGTATATTCCCCAACACTTTGCCGGACCGTCGGAAAAAGAGGCGCTTGAGCTGATACGTCAAACGAGTTTTGGTACGATTACATCCGCTGGCCCAGACGGTTTGAATGCTACACACCTGCCGTTTCTGGTGGATGAGTATGAAGGCGAGTCCTGTTTGATGGGGCACTTCGCCCGCGCCAATGACCATTGGAGCTATATCTCGCGCCATGATGCAATGATTGTTTTTGCCGGGCCTGATTGTTATATCTCTCCAACCTGGTATGTATCGCCTAATGTTCCAACCTGGAATTATGTCGCAGTGCACGTATATGGCAACGTACAGATACTGGATGATAATGATTCCAAACATCGGATTGTGCTTGAACTCAGTGATGTGCAGGAACGAAAATTACCGAATCCGTGGATTCCTGATTACGACGAGTCAATGCTCAATGCCATTGTAGGATTTCGGTTTCACATTTCGCGTATTCAGGTAAAACAAAAATTGAGTCAGAACAAATCTGCCGCCGATCGTAACTCTGCCGTGGACGCACTTTTAAGCTCAGGGAGCGAGAATCAAATCGCTATTGCCAAGTTAATGAAGCAATCTCTTCGCAGTTAACGCATTGTCAATAGAAAAGTTGCTAAAACGGAATCTAATCCGTAAAGTCAGGACAAATCAGATTAATAATTATTTTTACGAGAATCACTATGTCAGAAGATAAAGTTTATGAAATAAAAAGCGACATTGCCCGGGATGCGCATATCAGTGAAACGCAATATCACGCAATGTACAAGGAATCTATTGAAAACCCGGAGGCGTTCTGGGCTGCGCAGGCCAATGATTTCGTAAGCTGGTTTAAACCCTGGGATACGGTGAAATCTGTCGACTACCACAAGGCTGACATACGCTGGTTTGAAGGTGCTGAGCTTAACGTTTGCTACAACTGTGTCGATCGACATCTGGAAACCCGGGGCGATCAAACCGCTATCATCTGGGAGGGCGATGACCCTAATGTTGATAAATCAATTACTTACAATGAATTATTCGAGTTAGTTTGCAAGTTTTCTAACGTGCTTAAATCCCGGGGTGTGAAAAAGGGGGACCGGGTTTCAATTTATATGCCAATGATTCCGGAAGCCGCGGTGGCCATGTTATCCTGCGCTCGGATTGGTGCTGTCCATTCTGTGGTATTTGGTGGATTTTCACCCGATGCATTGAAAGACCGTATTCTGGATTCTGATTGCCAGGTTGTGATTACCGCAGATGAAGGTCCA